>NZ_JADEXO010000045.1 GCF_015207105.1 cf. Phormidesmis sp. LEGE 11477 | reverse complement strand
CCTACGCTTAGCGTACTTCAGAAGACTCTCAGACTTCCACTTTCGTTCGTTGCGACGGCACTCTCTGCTCTAGGGGATTTGGGTCTACCGCTCCTACCTCTAAACATACAAGGGAGGGTTTTCCAGTGTGTACGCTAAACGGGTACAATTCAGCAGAATTTCTCTGGCATTATCCATCATGGTAGATGCATTGCGTTCCGGTAAATCTATGGGAATTGATACAACAATTAGTTACAAGGCCAGTGATAAGGTAGCCAGTGATAAGGTAGCCAGTGATAAGGCAGCCAGCTATCAGGCAATCAGTTATCGAAAAGCAGTCGGCTAACGGCTATTCTAGCTAACGGCTAACTACAGCGTTTCTGGATCTATGTTGCGATCGCGTAACTTCTGCAACAGCTGCTCCATTTCTCGCTGCGCCGCCTCAGCCTTTTGCCTTTCTGCCTCAGCCTTTTGCCTTTCTGCCTCAGCCTTTTGCCTTTCTGCCTCAGCCTTTTGCCTTTCTATCTCAGACGATAGTTCCGCCCGACTAGAGCGCTGCCTCTCTTGAAAGATCACAGAATCCTTTGTCGGATACTGATTTCCTGCCTCGTCATACCAATACAGCCAGTCTCTAGCAGGCAGCAGATATTCTTTGCCTCTAGCCACTCCTAAACCCAGGCCCAGCTCTGGCATCCAGAAAGGCATTCCCTGCTGACGGACGTATTCCCCATCCACCAGACGATACATTTCAAAGACGTCGTGCTGGTCGCGCTTCGAGTGCTTCGGATTATAAACGGTGTAGTACAGCACGCCTAGCTCGGCATACAGCCTCATTTTCTTGCCGTATTCTTTACCAGGCTTGTCCGACACAATCTCTAGCACCCATAGAGGCATGACGCCTTCTTGCCAAAGCACATAGCTAAGCCGCAGGTCTTTTCCTTCGCGGTAGTGGGGAACGCCTAAAGCCAGAAAGGCATCAGGGCCGACTGCAGGCGTTTTAGGTTCGTAATAAAGACCGATGTTTGCGCCTAGGAACCAATCATCGCGATCGCACCAAGCCAGCTCCAGAACACCGCGTAGCAAAATCGGTATCAGTAATTGCAGCTCATTATCCACAGGGCGGCCATCAGTAGAGGGCAGATCATGCTCAGTCGGTAGATCAGGGCGAAGCAGCTTGGATGGCTTGAACTGTACCATGACAAAAGATCTGCACCTACGCAGGACGAAAACCGATCAAAAGGTTCATTAAGATCGCAGCAACGTCTCTATACTAATGCACTGCTCCAGATGAAAATCTATCGCCTGCCCGCCCGCTCAGACAACTACATTTTTGTTCTACACAACCCGGCTGACAACACGGCTGCCGTCGTCGATCCAGCCGATGCGCCACCGGTATTGCAAAAGCTAAACGAGCTCGGCGCGACCCTCACCACTATCTTCAACACGCATCACCATAACGATCACGTCGGCGGCAATCGTGAGCTGTTGGATCGCTTCCCAGAGGCTGAAGTCTATGGCGGCGCGCAAGATCAGGGGCGCATTCCGGGGCAAAGGCATTTTCTAGGCGAAGGCGATCGCGTCGCTTTTGCCGACCGCACCGGGCAAGTCATATTCGTCCCTGGCCACACCCGAGGCCATATCGCCTACTACTTTCCGCCTGTCGATGTGGATAAGTCTGATCAACCAGGCGATCTGTTCTGTGGGGACACGCTGTTTGCCGGCGGCTGCGGTCGGCTGTTTGAAGGAACGCCCTCTCAGATGGCGACCTCTCTAGCCAAGCTGCGCCAGCTACCAGACAATACCCATGTCTGGTGCGGCCACGAATACACGCTGAGCAACCTCAAGTTTGCGATCACTGTTGAAGGCGAGAATGAGGAGCTGCGATCGCGATTATCTACTGTCAAGACGGCGCGTCAGCAAAATCGGCCCACTATTCCTTCTCTACTCTCCATCGAAAAAGCGACCAATCCCTTCTTGCGCTGGAATAGCCCTATCCTCCAGTCAGTTGCCAACAGCCGAGACCCGATCGCCGTCTTTGCCCATATTCGTCGGCTAAAAGATAATTTCTAGGCTGGATAATTTCTGACAGTTGCACCTTTGACCCAAGTTGCATACACTAGAAAGCTGCGCTGCGATGGAAAGTAATATTAAAAGCAATGGCGAAAAAAAGAACTCAGCTAGTCCTTAGCCAGGACATCGACAAACTAGGCAACACGGGCGATCTAGTAGAAGTAGCCCCCGGCTATGCCCGCAATTACTTGATTCCTCGCAGCTTGGCCTACCGCGTCACCCCTGGCGTTCTGAAGCAGGTGGAAATCCGCCGCGAGCGCGAAAGAGCGCGTCTAGAAGCGATCAAGCAAGAAGCCGAAGCCACTAAAGTTGCGCTCAACACTATTGGCCTATTCACCGTCAAAAAAGCGGTCGGTGAAGACGAGGCGATTTTTGGTACCGTTACCACGGCTGAAGTTGCCGAGCTCATTCAAGCTAACGCTGGCAAAGAGATCGACAAGCGCGATATCAGCCTGCCCGACATCAACAAGCTAGGTGAATACAAGGTAGATATTAAGCTACATAGCGAAGTAACTGCCACTATCAACCTGCGGGTAGCGCCTGACTAGTCGGTGTCCGCCTAGCCTATGGAGGCTAAACCATCTAAGCTAAACCATTCAAATTTAATCAAATCGTCGAACAGTACAAATGTTCGTTAATTTATAAGGGTAGAGATCCATAGTTGTTCTCTACCCTTTTATATTGAAACCACACTTCATCATTCATCGTTCCCCCTTCATTCTTCTCTTCCAATGGTTGCTTCTGAACCTCGCTTCAAGCCCGCTGCCGATCGCCTGCCGCCCCAAAATATTGAGGCCGAAGAAGCCATTCTCGGCGGCGTTTTAATCGATCCAGAGGCGATTGGTCGGGTCACAGAGCTGCTGGTGCCCGAAGCGTTCTATATCGGCGCTCATCGCAGTATCTATCAGGCGGCTCTAGACTTGCAGGCGCGGGGGCTGCCGACCGACATGATGGGCATTGCCTCTTGGCTAAAGGACAAAGGCGCGCTAGAAAAAGTGGGTGGGCAAAGTCGATTGGCGCAGCTCGTCGATCGCACCATCAGCGCGGCCAATATCGACCAGTACGCCAAGCTGGTGATGGATAAATACACCCGTCGTCAGCTGATTCGCTCGGGCGGAGAAATTATTCAGCTGGGCTACGAAACTGAAACGCCTCTAGAAGATGTGCTCGACGAGTCTGAGCAAACGCTGTTTGGCATTACTCAAGAGCGCCCGACTCAAGGTCTGACCAAAACTTCGGATATTCTGACCGATACGTTTACCGATATTGAGCAGCGATCGCTCGGCATGGTTTTGCCCGGACTCTCCTGTGGGTTCTACGACCTAGATGCCATGACTCAGGGCTTTCAACGCTCTGATCTAATTATTACCGCAGCGCGTCCGGCTATGGGAAAGTGCCTTAGTGCTAGTGCCGAAATCTTACAGGTGGACGGCTCCGTTCAGACGATTGAAACCATCTATCACCAGCGCCAGGCCAATCTGCTGACGCTCAATCAGCGACTACGCTTCGAAGCTAGTCAACCCTCTGCTTTTGTCGATGATGGCATCAAGCCAGTTTTCAGGGTTACCACTCGTTTGGGAAGACGGGTTGAGACAACCTTGCCCCATCCCTATCTGACGATGAAGGGATGGCGTCCTTTAGCTGAGCTGTCGGTGGGCGATCGCATTGCCGTCCCTCGGCAGCTTCCCGTCTTTGGCGATCGTCCTATTCCTGAACACCAGGTCAAGCTATTGGCCTACTTCATCGGCGACGGTGGGTTAACGGGTAGTTCGCCTGTGTTCACCAATGCGAATCCGCTGATGCAAACCGACTTTACCGAGGCGGCTTGTCAGTTTCCGACCGTCAAAGTCAGAATTGACAGCAGCCAAGGCTCTCGCACGCCTTCTTTGGCGGTCGTGACAGATTCTGAACAGGGATTCGAGACGATTCGATGGATTGGAAAAAATCCGGTCAGCGCCTGGTTAGAGGAGCTTCATCTCTGGGGATGTAGCGCTCACAATAAAGTCATCCCCAGCCTCGTCTTTACGCTACCCAAAACGCAGCTAGCTCTGTTTTTGAATCGACTGTTTGCAACCGATGGCTGGGCGTCTGTCTTAGCCAGTGGGCAGGCTCAAATCGGGTACGCCTCAGTTTGTGAGAAGCTTGCCCAGCAACTTCAACATTTGCTATTGCGCTTTGGCATTATCGCAGCGCTCAAGCAGCGTCAGGTAAAGTACGAGAACGCCTGGCGATCGGTTTGGCAGTTGGATATTACGGATGCGATCGCCCTCCAGACTTTCGCCGATGAAATTGGTATTTTCAGCAAAGAAGCAGCCGTCAACCAGGTTGCTGAAGCGATAAAAGCCAAAAAATATCACACGAACAAAGATTTGGTTCCTACTGAAGTTTGGGACGATTTACGTACTGCTAAGGGTGAAGAAAGCCGGACTGGACTAGCCAAGCGAGCTGGACTTGCAGGAACAAGCAATATTCATGTTGGCAAACGTGCCTTAAGTCGCTCTCGCCTATCAGCTTTAGCAACGGCAGTAGCCCATCAGCCGCTACAGGATATGGCGACCAGCGATCTGTACTGGGACGAAATCGTTTCTATCGAGTCAATCGGACTACAGCAGGTTTATGACCTGACAATTCCAGGGACTCACAACTTTGTTGCCAACGATATCTGTGTTCACAACACCAGCTTCGTGCTCAACGTGGCGCGAAATATTGCCGATACGCACAAGCAGCCAGTCGCTATTTTTAGTTTGGAGATGTCAAAGCAGCAGCTAATCTACCGACTGCTTTCTTCTGAAGCGAAGATTGAAAGTGGCCGACTGCGAACTGGGCGGATTGCTCAGCACGAATGGGGGCCGATGGGCCATGCGATCAACACACTCTCTGAGCTGCCTATCTTTATTGATGACACGCCCGGCATTGGCGTGACAGAAATTCGATCGAAAGCCCGGCGATTGCAAGCTGAACAGGGCGGTGCGTTGGGGCTGATTTTGATTGACTACCTGCAGCTGATGGAAGGTACGGGTGACAACCGAGTGCAGGAACTGTCGAAGATAACCCGGTCGCTCAAAGGGCTAGCTAGAGAACTCAACGTTCCGATTATTGCGCTTTCACAGCTCAGTCGCGGCGTGGAATCTCGTACAAACAAAAGACCTATGATGTCCGATTTACGAGAGTGTGTCACCGGAGATACTTTGGTATGGCTAGCTGATGGCAGACGTTTACCCATTGCCGATCTAGTTGATCAAACGCCTGATGTCATTAGCATGGACACGCAGGGCAGGCTGATTCAGGCCAAAACAGATTTAGTGTGGGAAGTCGGCACAAAATCTGTCTACGAAATTACGACCGCTAGCGGACGGCGGCTAAAAGCCACTGCCAAACACCGCCTCTACACATTTGACGGATGGCAACGGCTAAATTCTTTAAAGGTTGGCGATCGCATTGCCGTGGCAAATCCTGATCGAGATACCGTTCCAATTGAGGTCTTCAGTATTGTTAAGCAGGCTATGCGAGAAAAGAGAATTTCTCAGCGTCGTATGGCCATGCTACGAGGGACTTCCTATGGTGGCACTTCTCACTTCAAGTTTTCGCCGACCAAAGACGTTGTGCTGAGCTATGCAAACATCCTAGAAAGTCAACAACTTACAGAGATTGCAACCTCAGACATCTTCTGGGACGATATTGTCTCTATAGAAGCGGTTGGTGAAGAGCCAGTATATGACCTAACTGTGCCAGGGCCAGCCGCCTGGATGGCAGATGGCATTGTTTCACATAACTCGGGCGCAATCGAGCAGGATGCAGATTTGATTATGATGCTGTATCGCGAAGAGTATTACGATCCTGACACGCCCGATCGGGGTATTGCTGAAATTATCCTAACTAAGCACCGGAACGGGCCGACGGGCACTGTCAAACTCTTGTTTCAGCCAGAATATACGCAGTTTTTGAATAGGGCTTCGGATCTCTCTAATCGAGAATGATCAACGAAGTTTGTGACGATAACACGTTCACTGTCAACAAACTAGAAGGAGACTATGGGAATGACGCCTGAACAGCTTGAAGAGATTCAAAGATTGCGCGATCGCAAAGTCGCTCCTAAACAAATTGCTAGAAAACTAGGACTGCGACCCGCCGAGGTCAAACTAGCCATCCAGCGAAAAGCAGCCGTCCAGCAGCAAGAGAGCTTAGCCAAAGGAGAGCTGCCGCCGATTGAAGCCTGCTTCGCCAACAGCACAATGGTCAGCGCTTTATTGACAGACAAAGACCCAGAATTCAGCGGCAGTGCTGGTCTAGGCACAGTCATGGTCGTTCGCCAGCAGCGCAGTGGGTTCGCCGCTGCCACTTTCTTACTCGATTATTACTGTCTCGGGGTGAAAGATGCCTCCTCACGCAAACTCAACAGCGCCGCCAAGTACCAGCAGATGAAGGAGGTCGTCTTCTCAAAATTTGCAGAAGATACTGCAGAGATATCGCTGCGTCAGGCCCAGGCGAGCGTATGGGGTGCTGTAGACTATGCGAGGCAGCTATGATTTGAGCCTCATCCAGATTTTGAAGCCGCCAAAGCACTATTGGGACGCGAGGATGACCTCCCCACCCTTGAATTCGGGAAAGATGGCAAACCTCTCTACGTCAATGGTCCCTATGACAACGCAGATAAGGTCATCAAAACACTAGAAAAATCTGTAGGGAAAGGGAACTATGACTATTTGCTACAGGGCGGTTCTGAAATCGTAGATGACTTAGGTTAGTGGCTTGAGGCAAAGCCATCGCAACCTGTGAAAACTATAAACTCAGAATCAAAAACTTAGACTATTTCACCCAGGGCAAGGAAACATTGCTCAACTGCTCACACTCGGACTCTGTCATTGCCCAGCCGAGTGCGCCAGCATTCTGCTCTGCCTGCTTCGCATTTTTCGCCCCCGGAATCGGCACGATATTGCCCTGACAAATCAGCCAGTTGAGCGCGACCTGTACGGGCGTTTTGCCATAGGTTTTACCGATAGATTGCAGCGCCGCCAGTACGGGTTCAATCTTCTGTAATCCTTTCTGGCTGAACTTAGGATCTAATTTCCTTGCCCCTGCTGGCTGAAGATCGCTGCCTACTGTGTATTTGCCAGTCAATAACCCCTGAGCTAGTGGGCTGTAGGCTAGAATCGTCACCTCTAGATTCTGCGCTGCTTCAAGCACTCCATTGGCTTCGATATTGCGGTGCAGCAGAGAGTATTGCACCTGATTGACGGCTAAGGGAATGCCTCGCTGGGCCAGATAGCTATGGGCTTCGCGCATCTGCTTAGCAGAATAATTGCTGACACCAACGGCCTGAATTCGTCCTTGTTCTACCTCGTCTGCCAGCGCATTCATTAGAGTCTTTTGACTCATGAGAAAGTCAAAGGGCCAGTGAACCTGGTAGAGGGCGACGGAGGATTGCTTGAGGCGCTTGAGACTAGCGCTCAGGGTGTCGGCGACCGATTGAGCCGAGAAGCGCCAGGGCGCGGGCATGTATTTAGTGGCGATCACGGCGGGCCTACTGCTCTCTTTGATAAACTGACCAATTAGTTCCTCCGACTTGCCAAAGCCGTAGATTTCGGCAGTGTCAAAAAAATTGACGCCTGCAGCCAAAGATGCCTTGAAGGCAGCTCGGACTTCATCGATGCCATAGGCGCTGCCGTACTGCCAAAAAAGAGAATCACCCCAAGACCAGGTGCCGAGTCCTAACGCAGGAACTTCTGGGCCTTTGGGTCCAAGGGTGACAGTTTGTAGCGTATTTGAGCGCGCCATAGTGAAAATATAAGAAGTTAGCTTATATAAAATAGCGGCTCTAGAGAGCTTTAGTCATCTATAAATACTGATAGACAGTGCTGATAGAGATGACTGAGTTCTACTTCATAGCTATCTTGCATCTATCCTAGAATGGCATCGCGGACAAAGAGATAGCTTTGCTCGAAGCTCATTTCGTTGATAGCGCCGACTAGCTGCTTGGCGGTATCGGATAGGTCGTAGTCACCAGGTACTTGAATAACAGATCCTTCTGCCATGCCCTGGCCTAAGCGATACCAAAGGGCAATTTTAGTGGTGTTGCTCAAGCTGTTGTACGCATTGGTTAGGTCGTTGCTCTCACCAGAGAGAATATCGCGCATAAATTGAAGCTGTTCTTCTTCAGGCTTACCCTTAACTTGGTCATACAGGTCAGAAGAGCTATCTGACTCTTTGTTGTCGTCGGGATTTTCGAGCCTCTCTTCGCCTAGTCCGTCGTATACGTACCATAGAGTTGCAAGCTTTTCATCGGCGCTGAGCCCGTCAAACTGTTGCTTTTGCTCTTTTTGTGACGTCGTGTAGTCGGCAGCAGTAGCCATAAACTATCTCCTTGTAAGTTTGTTTTCTATATTTACGGCGCGTATTTCTTATCTTCTCTATCTGTTCTCTTTGGCGTAGAAGCACCTTGATGAAGACGTTTTCACTGTCAAGATAGGAATTTCTTGTATGCCTTATTGATAAGTACTTAAGAATTACTCGCTTGTTTACAATGTAGTGAGTTACACGCTTGGAATACGACCTTCTGAAGTTAGAACAACAGTATTAATAATCTCTTACATCTGAAGTAGCTAAGCTGTGCCTTTAGAGATGTTGTTCTTATGCCTATGCCTTGCAACAGTCGATAGCCTGAGGCGCTATGATCTCAGCCTTAGAAGTTCGTTCAGCTTTGCTAAGAGCTTAACTTTTACACTAGATATTTCTTGGGCTTCGTTGAGGTCAAATTCCCAGGCAACGTTAACTACGAAAAGGGGAGTTTTGACTTTGCCTCTGACGAGCCAGTGCTGAGCAGGGCTATGTTTAGCAGAGCAGGGCTGAGATGTTGTTGAGAGGTCAGAGGCTGACTCTTCTGAGTCTTCTTCTGGGCCTTCTTCTGAGCCTACAGCTTCATATTTTAGTGGCGTGAAGTCCATGCCAATGGCTTCGGCGGTTAGATAGTGGGCGATCGCATCTCTTCCTACAATTGGCTGCTCGAACGGCGGCACTAGCTGCCCGTCTTCTGCAAACAAAGCCGAAGTCTGCTCATAGTCACCTGCATTTGCCGTTTCAAAGTATTGCTGAACTGATTTTGGTAAAGACGACGCTCCCTCAGCTAGATGGCTATCTGGTGAAGTCGGGGAAGCAGTCATAATCTTATCCCTATGTAAACGCGCTGCCCTTTAATCCAAAGGCAGAACGCCTAAACCTTTCTTCTATCGCAGGTTAGAACCGCCCCGTTTTATAGCCGCCATAGCTGAGGAATTCTAGAGGTCGATACTGCGCTGTGCAAATAACTCTATTGCGTTTTTTGCTCCGCAATCAAAAAATCGACAAACTGCCGAGCGCTGCGCCCCGAGCGACCGTTATTCCTAGTGGCCCACTGCCGGGCTCGCCAGTCTAGGTTATCAGCTTCTATCTTCAGGCCCGCTTGGGCGGCGAGTTCGCGGACAATCGTCAGGTAGGTCGGCTGATCGGCGGGGGAGAAAGTCAGCGTTATACCAAAGCGATCGCTAAACGAAAGCTTTTCTTGCACCGTGTCCCAAGCCTGAATTTCGTCGGCATCTTTGGGCCGAGGGCGCTCGTCAAAGAACTCACGAATGAGATGGCGACGATTTGAGGTTGCATATACAACTACGTTCTGGGGACGAGCCATTACCCCACCTTCAAGCACGACTTTGAGTGCCTTAAAGTCTTCGTCGTCGTCTTCAAAGGATAGATCGTCGACAAAGATAATAAACTTTTGCGGAGCCTGACTGAGCGGTTCTAGAATCTGAGGCAGATTTGGCAAATCGGCTTTAGGCACTTCGATCAGGCGCAGGCCGCGATCGCGATACTCATTTAGCAGCGCCTTAACCAAAGAAGACTTACCCGCACCGCGACTGCCATAGAGCAATACATTTTGAGCGGTGTGGCCCTGCAGCAAGAACTCTGTGTTCTGAATGAGCTGTTGTTTTGGGTGATCGTAGCTAACTAGCTGAGCCAGCCGAATCGGATCGGGCGTCGAAATACCCGCTAGCCGACCAGCAGCAGCGTTCCACCGGAATGCAGTAAATTGCCCAAACAAGCCAACGCCCTGAGCCCGGTAGTAGACCGTCAGTTCTCGGATGGCATCTGTCCAATCTAGGCTGTCAGGGAAGGCGACAGGCAGGGTTGATGCCAGCTCAGAAGATTGAACAGCGGGTAAGTCCACGTCGTCTGCGTCGCTGCCGGTACTACCACAGAGTCCCTGTAGCCATGCGCCAATCTGCTCTGTCGGTAGACAATAGAGACTGTGAAGGATAGCTAGATCGTAACGGGCGGCGGCGAGTGTGCTAGGGGCAAAGTGATTGGCTAAGTTGCTCTCGTTGGGGTTTTCAATAGTTGCAGGTAGGCGCTGCGCCTGTTGGGAAAACGGATTGTCAGCAGCGAGAAGCTGTTGAATAAGATATTGCTGCCAGCTTATTTGATTCGCGGCCAGAGCAAAGCACCACTGTCCGTAGGCTCGGCGACAAGAGGCTATCCATACAGTGCTATTGACAGGGGACGCATTTTTAGCTGCCAGCATCCTAGCGGTTGAGTAGTCTGCTTCTATATCAAGTATCTCGATCGCTAGTAGCGTTTCGAGTAGTCGGATGAAAGCTTTGCCAATGGCTCCATCTAGTACTGACTGATAGAGCAGCAGTGAGGCTGCTTGCTGATAGTAGTTCTGAATTTTGACTACATCTTCCTGAGGAGGTCTGTCCGTTTTGTCTAGCGCCATATTTGAACTAATTTACTGGCTATCTTACTGGCTACAAAAGCAAATTGCTAAGAAACAGCAACCTTCGCTGACTATTTCTTGCACGCCTCGTATAATCAGTAGCGTACGATACAGAAAATATTTTTAGAGTAGGAGTTATTTACCATGCTGAGCAAGATTCTAGTTGCTATAGACGAGTCAGCTTCTAGTGAATGGGCTTTTGATACGGCCCTAGACATGGCTAAAGCGTTAAAGGCAGAGTTGCTTTTGGTTCATGTATTAGATGCGTTTGCCTCTGATAGCCCTAAGCATCCTCAGGTTTTGGTAGGCAGCTTTTTGAGCGATGTGGAAAGCCCTGTACAAAAGGAGTACGAACAGCGCTGGCAGCAGTTTGAAAATCGCTACGGTACACTGCTCAGGCAGAAACGGGTAGAGGCGGAGGCTGCTGGTGTCGCAGCCAATCATATTCAAGTTCAAGGAATGCCAGAGCGAAAAATTTGCGACATCGCCAAGAACCACAATATCGATTTGATTGTAGCTGGCAGTCGCGATCGCACCAGTCATAGCAGCATTAGCAACTATCTTGTTCGTCACGCGCCCTGCTCGGTCACTGTCGTTCATCCTAAATCAGAGGATCAGGTGGGCTCTGATACCGTGCGATCGCAGGCAGTTGCAGTATGAGGGCACATTAGTAGACGGCAGACGTGCTTTCTCTACGACTAGCCGCTATTGAGCAAATCAAGGATGTCCAAAGAGGATGTCTAAGAAGTGACGAATCCGGAAACAGGTTCAACCACTCTTCTCTTAGGCATCCTCTCTCTTAGGCATCCTCTTCGCTTTTTAGAAAATTACAGAGAAACCTCAGCGAAAGTAAGCTGAAGCGAGAAAAATTGTATACATTGAGTATACGTTAGACTGTGGTGGTGCAAGTAAGCCTGTCCCACTAAAATGCTACATAGACACCGCTCTGTATAGACGTAAACTCCTGCCGACACACCTATGGGTAAGCTCTTTAGCAAAACGTATCTAGCCCTTCGCCAAGAGATCCTCTCTGGCAAGTTGGCTTCTGGAAAGAGCCTGATAGAGCAGACACTAGCCGATCGTTTTGAGGTTAGCCGAACGCCGATCAGGGAGGCCATCCGTCAGCTTCAACGAGAAGGGTTAGTCGAGTCGAACCGAGGTGGCGGGCTGCGGGTGACAGTCGTTACAATCGCGGATGCTATCCACCTTTACGACTGCCGACTAGGGTTAGAGCAGGTGGCGGCAATGGGCGCTTGCGAAAATGCTACGGCTGCTCAGTTAGAAGATCTGCAAGACTGCTTGGCCCAGGCTAATTTATCTGATCCCACTGATCCCAGCATGCGATCGCCCAATAATGTAGACGAGCTAGAGAACCGCCTGCGTATCGACCAAAGCTTCCACAGACTGCTGGCCGACAGCTCTGGCAACCCACAGCTAGCCGATCTGCTAGAGCAAGTTTTCAGCAAAATGGCGCTGCTGAGGCTGACAACAACTTATCAAAACCCTGATGTCTTAGAAATTTGGGCAGAGCACGAACAGATTGTAGCGGCGATTGTACAGCGCGACTCTCAGGCGGCAGCGATCGCGGTTCGCAATCATTTGGTTGCCAGCAAAATGCGTGTGGTTCAGGCACTTCAAGGACTCAAAACCGAGGCTTCACTCCAGGGAATTGCGCTCTTTTAATCATGACTAAAACTCTCTCACTCGCTGTAAACGGCGATCGGCTTAACCAGACCTTAGAAGATCTCGCCGAGATTGGTCAGCAGCCCGACCATACAATCAAGCGACTAGCCTTCTCTGAGGAAGATTTGAAGGCGCGATCGCAGCTCAGTGAATGGATGGAAGCTGCGGGAATGAGCGTTCGGGTCGACGCTGGAGCCAATATTATCGGACGCTATCCAGGCTACGAGAGCGAAGCCCCCGTTTTAGCCACAGGCTCTCATATAGACACAGTGTTTTCCGGCGGTCGCTTTGATGGCTCTCTTGGCGTCATTTCTGGATTAGAAGTCGTCAGAGTACTCCAAGAGAACAACCTGAAACTACACCATCCCGTAGAAGTGATTGTCTTCGCCGACGAAGAGCGCAGCATGGTAGGC
Source organism: cf. Phormidesmis sp. LEGE 11477 (assembly GCF_015207105.1). Classification (GTDB taxonomy): domain Bacteria; phylum Cyanobacteriota; class Cyanobacteriia; order Phormidesmidales; family Phormidesmidaceae; genus Phormidesmis. Next base: position 31,388 of record NZ_JADEXO010000045.1, on the reverse strand, counting down.
GCAAAGTCGATGGCTGGCACCGCGCCCACCGATTCAGAGCGCTACGACACCGTCGAGAGTGAGCCGATTCAGTCGTGCTTGGCAAAAGCAGGTGGCGATTGGAACAACATTCCTGCTGCCCGCCGTTCTAGAGAAGATATTGCCTGCTTTGTCGAACTGCATGTAGAGCAAGGCGGCGTGCTAGAAGCGATCGAGCGCAACATCGGCGTCGTCGAAGGCATCGTTGGCCAGCAGCGTCATCGGATCACCATAGAAGGGCGATCGAACCATGCCGGCACTACGCCAATGAACATGCGCCGGGATGCCCTCACCACCGCTTCTCATCTGATCTTAGCGATAGAAGATATTGCCAAACACTTTCCAGGCGATCCAGTCGCTACAGTCGGCACGCTAAAAGTTTGGCCCAATTCCATCAACACAGTGCCTGGATCGGTAGAACTCAGCCTAGATATTCGAGATCTTTCATCAGAAGTGATTGCTCACATGATCGAACAGCTCCGTCGCAAGATCGAAACCGTAGCTGTGGCTAGCCGTACCCGCATTCGCATTCGGCCAGAGCTGCAAGTAGAGCCGACCTTAGCCTCAGATACTATCCAGGCACTGATTGTTGAAAGCTGTGAAGAAATGGGCCTGAGCTATACTCACCTGCCTAGCCGCGCTAGCCACGACGCCCAAGAAATAGGACGATTTACCGACATGGGCATGATCTTTGTGCCCAGCAAAGAAGGCATCAGCCATTCTGGAGACGAGTATACTTCGCCCGCCCAATGCACCCAGGGCGCGAACATACTGTTAAAAACGCTGCTAAAACTCGATCGACTCTATCGTTAAGCCGATGCTCGTCAATCTGTTGCTAAGTCGCGCATACGGCAGTGCCCGCATCTCGATGTAAGAGATACGCGACTTCTGCTAAAACGGCTTGTGGCAAGAGTATTTGCTCTTGTTTGGCGTAGACCTCTTTGGCATCGACGTGGGACTGGTCTTGTTGGTTACTCAGTGCAACGGCAAATCTGGTATCGGCTTCTGTCGTCATTCTTTCGTTGTCTATCCTGGCTGCCGCTGGATCTTTGCTGCGAGGATCTTTTCGGCGTTGCTCGCTAGATGAGGAGAACCTGCATAAATACCGACGATAGGATCGTCTTCCACAGCTAGAGGTTCCTTGTCGCGACTCTGAAAATACTGCTGCTGGAGACTTTGCTTTATCTGGTATGACGGACGCGCGGTTGATGTAGTTCCGCTCGTTCCAGCTCTTTCACTAGTAAGATGACAAACGCTATGCACAAGAGACTATAGCGTTTAGGGTCTCTTTTCTATCCTGACTTTGACGCCGCCTTTGGGTCGTAGTGTGAACCTTGGGTCAATGTCGATCGGCTGTTTTGAGACTAAGTTGATGCGGAATCGCTGGGCGATTCTCGTTACGAGAGGCTCCGCCAACGCACTCAAAATCATCACCGACTCCATCACCGCAAAACTCTTGCCAATACACACATGCGGTCCCGCTCCCCAAGGCATGTATGCATACTTTGGCCGATTGGCCACTTGCTCGGGCAAAAACCGATCCGGGTCAAACTGCTCTGGATTCTCCCAAAAATCAGGATGGCGCAGCGTAAAGTAGAAAGCAATGTTCATGATAGAACCCTTTGGGATAGCGTAGCCGCCAATCTGATCGGCCTCTAACGCCGCTCTAGGTGCCAACCCCATTCCCGGCGGACACAGCCTTAGCGATTCATCGAAGACGCGGCGAGTATATTCAAGCTTTGGCAATTTCTCAAACGTCGGCTCACCGTTTTGTAGAACAGTCTCTATTTCTGATTGTATGTTCTCGGCCACATCAGGATGCAGGCCCAACAGATACCACGTCCAGGCCAGACTGGTTGCCGTCGTGTCATGTCCAGCATTAAACAAAGTGATAATTTCGTTGAGCAGCTCGAAATCACTCAGCCCCTTACCTGTCTCTTCATCTGTTGCATTCATCAGCATCGACAACAGATCGTCACTTTGTTCAGGGTCTCGTCTCCGATTTTGAATAATCTCTAGCACCACACTGTCGATTGTCGCCTTTGCCTGCCCGAACTGTCGATTCGTCTGCGTCGGCACCCATACAGGCATAGACAGCGGCGCAGTCAGCCGCCCATAGACATATTCCACCCCAATCCGCAGCGCCTGTGCCAGCCGATTAGACTCATCGCTAATATCCACACTAAACAAAGCCAGTCCGACAATCTTTAGCGTCAGCCGCTTCATCTCAGCCGCAATATCGATCACCTCACCCGCTGGCTTCTCTTCCCATTCTTGCAAAAATGACTCTACACAGTCCCATATCACGCTATGAAGCCGCACCAGTCGCCGCTGCTGAAAAGCAGGCTGCATCAGCCGCCGATGCTTCTGCCAAAACTCTCCTTCACTAGAAAACAGCCCGCGTCCTTGCACCAAACCCATCGGCTTCAAAAAGAAATCTGGCTTCTGATAATTCTCTGAGTGCGTCGATAGAATATGCTCTGCATGGTCTGGATGCGTCGACAAAAAGATCGTGAATCCAGGCATTACCCGCAGCCGTACCAGATCGCCATACTCACGCCACAGTCCGCCCAGGTACTCCAGCGGCTGCGACTGAAGCTGCGACATTTGTAAGAGAATATATCCCGACGGTCCTGGCGCTTTACTCATGATATGACTTTCAGTTCTTTGAACCCGGTCTTTGAATCGAAGACGCGCTGAAAGGTGGTGTTTGGTAGAAGTGCGATCGCAATCTCCAAAGTCGTATAAACAATACAGCCATACACCACATGCCCACCCTTACACTCACCATTTGAGTCAGCCACGCTCATATGCAGATGCACGCCTTCGTCGCTCAGCATTCCAGATAGAGTAAGCACCTCCTGCTTGCCACTTAATTCTGTGTGTGTATCGTTATCGGCAAAGCGCAAGCGAGTTTTGGACAAGCTCCCAACCGCGCTAAGAATCGCACCCGCGCTAATCTTCTGTTCTTTGGAAAAGTCTTCTAAGTATCGACGAATGTCTTCTCCAGGATTTAGTCTTAACCCGATAGTCTCGAATCGCTCTCTTCTGTTAGACTCTGGACGATCAAGCACGGCTACTAAAGATCTCGACATTATTTTCTAAACTTCACAGGCTTCGTGATACCTAAGTCAAGCTTTACACAGGTTGTAGACGTTCTACTGAATCTACCTGCTCATCGGCTGTACCCACCGAAGTTACTTCCATGGAAAACAATAGATTCTGACGCAGGAGTCCAACAATAATAGATAGATCGTTCATCGTTGGGTTGCCACTTTGAGATAGCATTTCACGCAAGCTTTCAGGTGATGTTTTCAGGCTATCGGCCAGATTCTCGAATCCTATTGTGGCCTCTACAACGTCTCTAAGCACCATTCTAGAAACATCAGGATCACCATTAGCGAGAAGCTCGATTGACTCACTAATCAAAGCCCTCGCAAACTCGGGCTCTCTATTTATTCGAGTGCGAATTGTTTCTCGCGCATCTACAGTCAAAGGCGCGGAGTTTGATTCGTCTAAAATCTTTGATGCTATAGGACGAGTTTCTTCAATTGGCATTCCGCTTTCGCCTCTTATAGTGTTTGTCACTTGGCTAAGATACAGCTTGCTGGCTAAAAGTACTACAAGACAACAGGCCAAGTAACTCGCTTTTCTCGAATGCATCCGAGAAAAGCTACATACTCCTTGTGCAACGCTATCGCTTTTGCAATATCCGATGATTGACGTTTCTTTTTGCCCCCTCCAAACAAGACAATAATATGTTCACCATCTCTTGCTAAATAAATTCGGTATCCAGGACCCCAGTTGATCTTGTATTCGCCAATGCCATCGAACCACTTTACGTTTGAAGTATTGCCGTTCGACAGTCGAACGATAGCAGTTTCCACCTTTCTCGCAACTGAAACATCGAGCTTATCGAACCATTTTCTATAGTAATTAGATCCATCAGCCGCAATATACTCCGAAACTTCAATTTCAGACATCAGTCAATACTTATTCTAATAGCTGTTCACGGAATGCACTCAGCTTACTTTTGACAGACGACTTCTATCTTGTAGCCATTGAGATCGCGGACGTAGGCGGCGTAATAGTTCGGATGATACTGAGCGCGGATGCCGGGTGCGCCTTCGTCGGTGCCGCCTGCGGCTAGTGCTGCTTTGTAGGATGTGTCTACGGCGGTTCGGTCAGCGGCTTTGAAGGCTAGATGAAATCGAGGCGGATCGGATAGTTCGCCTAGTCCTTGCTGTTTGGCATCTTTGGAATAGACCCAAAAGGATACTTTGGCTGAATCGACGTAGGCGGCAATGCCGCGATCGCCCATCGCAAACATTCGGCTAATCCCCAGCGGTTTCAGCACTGCATCGTAAAACGCCAGACTCTTATCCAAGTCAGTCACGCCAATCGAAAGATGATCAAACATCTACGCTAGGCCCACCAATTTTTCACTGAGATCCCAGAGCTTATCCGCTTTGTTGGCATCTGCGGCTTCGTTTGAGACTTCTTGACAAAAGGCTTCGCGGTTCTTGTCCTGGCGGTTGCCCCAGCTCCAGTAGACGCCGGATTTGTTGAAGCCTTCTTCGGCGACGACTTTGGCCACGCGATCGCCTGACTCTTCTTCAGAGACATACCCACCAGTAATATTCTTCTGAAAGAACGGAAAGATCGTTTGAAACAGCTTCGGCGCATCCCTAAACAAATCCGACTCTGCTACGCAGCCTGGATACAGCGCGTTAAAAACAATCCCCGTTTCATCGTGATAGCGACGGTGCATCTCTAGCATCGTCAGCATATTGCAAAGCTTGCTATCTTTATACGCCTTGCCCGGCTTAAACTTTTTGCCGTCAATCATCGCGATCGGAGACTTAAACCCTAGCTCCATTCCTTTTAGATCGCCCAAATCTGGGGGTGCCGGAATCGGAATTTTGCCGCCTAGCTCTTTGGGATTAGCAGTAACCGTCCCTAATGTCACCAGCCTGGGCTCAGGGTGAGCAGCCTTCTTCATATCTTCTAGCAGCAGGTTGCAAAGGAGGAAGTGGCCAAGATGATTCGTGGCGACGCTGATCTCATAGCCGTCAACGCTGCGCTCAGGCGACTTGAGGCTGGGCTTATAGATGGCGGCATTGACGACTAGCGCATCGAGCGATCGCCCGGTCGCGCGAAAGTCCTCTACAAACTGCTTGACGCTATCCAAAGACGACAGATCCAGCTTAATAATCGTGTAGCTGCCTTCTGGCATTCCCACTTCTTTGGCTACCCGCTCTGTTTTTGGCAGATTGCGACAGGCCATAATCACGTGCCACCCGCGCGCAGCCAGCGACTTGGCAGCGTATAAACCAACGCCAGAGGAGGCTCCTGTGATGATTACGTTAGAGCTAGCTACGTTAGAACTGGGGGACTGTTCCATGGGAGTTTAGAGGTATTTATACTTCGAGATGACACTTCAGAATGACAAACGAAAATGAAGAAGATCTGACGTTAAACAACGTTAGTCAGCTCATCATTTATGCTGCCATATTGTTGAACAAGCACAACCAATCATTACCTTTTGCAAAGTTCAGTAAAGGTTCAACATTTTTTTTCAGCGGCTACTTTCCTATTGCTTCTTTCATGGCGTGACCTTCAACGGAGCCACCTGCGAGCCAAACCAGTGCATTAGCGCTAGATCATTCCCTTTTTGCCTTTTCTCTAGCTGTGCTGCCAAGTCTGCTAGCAGGTGCGATCGCGTCTGTTCATCTAGCGCAATGTAATCAGAGAGCGTCGTCAGTAGTGCCAGATATTTCTCTATGCTGTAGCTAGACTGATGCATTTCTATAGCAACCTCCGTCCGCTCAAACCAGCCCGACTCTCCTACGATCTGTGCAAAATGATCAAAGTTCGTGTGGTAGTAGTCTTGGGCGCGCCACTGGTAGCGAATTTTCTCAGCTAACTGATACTTTTCATAGACTGGCTGTAGGTACTGACAAAGATCTTCATCCGGCTGGGGTGGCGTTGCCCACAGCAAAATCAAAGAGCCGCCTGGCTTTAGGGCTGCTGCTGACTTTTGACAGGCGACTTCCGGCGAAACCCAGTGAAAGGAGGTTGCTGCGAGCACCGCATCAAACTGTTGGTTTTTTAGCTCGAAAGCTTCAAAGGTGCTGTTGGTAACTGTGACCTGCGGATAAGCCTGGCAAGACTGTTGAGCGAGTTCACAAGCCGCTGGGCTAGGCTCTACGCTCTGCATCGTTAATCCTCTAGCCGCGAAAGAGACCGTCGCTATCCCTGGACCACAGCCGATTTCTAGAACAGAGCTATTTGAGCTCAAGCCAGCTTTCTCAATCACCCGATCGACTAGCGAATCTGGATAGCATGGCCTAGCCCACCGATAAGCCTGCGTCGAATCGCTGTACCACTGCTGCCGCATTTCAGGGCTATAGGTCTGATCAAAAGAGCGGTACCACTCATCCCAGCTAGTTTTATCTTTGGAGTCTGTCACAGCCAATCACTTGCCCTCGCTATAGATACGGCTATATCGTGGTTTGAGATAAATGCGGTTTGCTATAGATTACTGTTGATCATTCCAATTGGCGATGATGTTTTTCAGTTGCTCTTCTAGGTTCCAGTCTTGAGGACGCTCTTTCTGATTGAACCAGGGTGCTCCTCTTGAAAGCCACGCCTCGCGATATCTCGAATTGTCATCATATCCATACTCACATCCGCAACAATCGCAGATCCAAAATGAATATCTAACCTCTTCTTCACCGATTGCTTCTGTCCAGGACAGCCCACAGATTGGACAATTGGAAACTTTCATCGCATTGGTTCAAACAGCATCAATGATTTCTCGTTGTCCAGTTGCGTTCCCTACCAAAAGAGGAAGCGTTGCTTCACAACGGCAGTTCACAACGCCGTAAATCATTAATTCTTCTTCAGGCTTCGCGCCCCGAAATGATATACGGTGCGGTATCCAATTCTAATTCCCCACGGTTGAGCATCAGGCTGGCGTTCAAATAACCGATCAGTTGCAGCTACGATGGTTTCACCAACCTCAAACTCGCCGGTTTCGATATCAATGGCTACGATTTTGCCTTCGTTTCCTGCTTCGACTTGCTGTCGAATGCCGGATTCGTAAAGTTCCTGCCCACGCTCGGCCATCTCTTCTTTGCTATAACGTCGCTGACGCACTGTCATAGGGTTACCCTTGTTTTTAGCCTGGTACTTACTCATTTCGTAACTTACGAGCATACTGCTGACTGTCAGTGATATCAGATCGGGAGTTAATCACGCCAATATTTTCCCAATAAGCAACGAGCTCCAATCCTGTTTTAGGAGGATTTTGAAGGGAAGGGCGGAACGTAAGCACACGCAGAATATACTCTACTAGAGGCAGTTTAAGCTGGGAAGCCTCTGTAGACAGCTAGAGGCAGTTTAAGCTGGGAAGCCTCTGTAGACAGCTCGTTTTCTAGTTCAGACGGGATCTCTAGACTGATTGCCACTACGATTTTTCTGGATGCATACATCTAGTGCGATCATATCAAAAGCATCGTTTTGCAGGCGTAAGTAATACGAATACGTCTGATAGCAGCCTAGTTGCTCTGTAGCGTTGAGTACGCGCTACTATTGTTTCAAACGAGCTACTCTTACTTAGCCTTGACGACTAAAGGAACGCCGTCGCTGGTTGCTAATATAACCCCTCGGCGTCGAGGCGTGACTGGCTCATCGCTCGCTAGCTTAAAATCATGCTGAGTCAGTAGAGTTGCTAGCACTAGATTGATTTCTAGTTTGGCGAGAGCATAGCCCAGGCATCGGCGAGCGCCGCCGCCGAAGGGGATATATTCTGAAGACGAAAACTGCCTGTTTAGGAAGCGTTCGGGCCTGAATTCTTTGGGATTAGGGTAGAGATCAGGGCGGTGATGCACTGAGTAAATGGCAGGCGCAAGGTAGGTGTTGGGCGCAAAGGTGTGACCGTTGATGGTGACTTCTTCGGTGGAGATGCGCGGCGCGGCGATCGGGGCAATTGGGTATATGCGTAGGGTTTCTGAGGCGACGGCTGTGAGATAGGGAAGAGATGCGATCGCCATAGAATCTGCACTTTCTCCTAACTCCTCTAGCTCGGCCATCAGCTTTGCCTTCACATCAGGTAGCTTGTGTATCCAATACATTGCCCAGGTAAGTGCGATCGCAGTAGTTTCATGACCCGCGAACAGCATTGTCACCAGTTCATCTTTCAGCTCGATATCTTGCATAGGCTGACCGTCTTCGTCACGCGCTAGCAGCATCAAACCCAAGACATCATTGCCTGATGCGCCTTCTGCATCACCATCCATACCTGCAATCTGGGCATTTGCAATCTGGGCTCGCCTATCATCGATTTCAGCCTGCAGCAGATCGTATACCTGTCGCTTTAGCCGTACCACCTTTCCCCACGGGCTCCAGTTTCCCCAGTCTTGTTGAAACCAGCGGAAGAACAGCATACTAGAGCTGAGCGGAGAACCGGTTAAATCTAGCCACCTGACCAAAAGCGTTTTGAGTTGCTGGTAGCGATCGCCCCCATGCAGACCAAACACCGTCTGCAAAATCACTTCTAACGTAATTTCTGGCATCACCTCACTGGCTAGAATCTGTTGATTTGGCTGCCACGAGCTGCTAATTTCTCTAGTGATTTCGCAGATAGTATCGGCGTAGGCTTTTACTTTGGCACCGTGAAAAGGCGGCATTAATAGCTTGCGATCGCGCCGATGCCTTTCCCCATCTAGCAACAGCAGAGAATTGTCACCTACCACTGGCCTCAGCAGATCTTGACTACGCCCCGCGTCGAAGCATTTCGCATCTGCCGCAAATACTTCCTTGACCGCCTGTGGATCGCTCAAGAACACCAGCGGCTCAAAGCCAAAGAGGTGCATTGTAAACGTATCGCCGTAGGTCTGGGCGCATTCATCGAGATACTCATAGGGCTTAGCGATCCAGTTAGTAAGCTGCTTGAGCTTTGGGAGCGCCACCGGGCGAGGAAGTGTTTGCATTGTTTCTTTGTTTGGCATGAGTTCAAGTCAGTTAAACTGAGGCGTTTAATTTGAGGTGTTTAGATTGAAGCGTTAGGAGAAAGCTATCGAGCAAGACTATCGAACAAGCAGGGCTATCGAGATAGATTAGGCAGCGCGATTTCCGGCCAGCTTGCAAAGTTGCGTCGCACCCAATCCATACCCACTTCGTTGTTTAGCTTTATTTTTTGAGGCTGATCTACATAAAGCTTACTCAAAATGTCAGCGTCTTGCTCGACCACCGTGGCGACCAGTTTCAAGAAAGACTTTCTCATCAGCCAGAAGATAGGAGACTTTGGCTGAGCGAACAACAGCACATAAGTCCGCGTCCGCTGGGCCGATTCAGGGACGAAAAAATGACACTGTACGATGGGGCCAGCTACTGTCTCACCATGAAACATGACAATTGATGGAAAGTGATTTTCTAAAAGCGCCTCTATTACCGTTGGCATTGTTAGAACCGCTGGATTCTTCAGCACTTCGGCGCGAGTTGGCGACGCCTTTGGCATTCTCATAAACGCTTCTGAGTGATGCCCATTGTCTGCAAACCGCTCGAATTGCACTTCCTTGATCCGAAACATCTCTCGATGAGTACCATTTTGGTGATTGTAATCGTGCATATTTAGCAGCATCGGCAACAGCGGCGTGTTAACGCTGGCCTCACCTGTGGCACCAACTAGCTGATAGTTTCTGTTCACCTCATTTAGAACATCAGGAATGGGCACCTTCGGTTCCACACCGCCATAAGACCAAATAAAATCGCCTTGAATAATTAGCTCTAAGGGGGATATCTGCGATCGCGTTTTCTTCAAAGTATTCTTCAAAGTAGACGGCAAAACCGTACAGCCTTCACCGTCAAACTCCAGCGCATGAAACGGACAAACCACTTTGCTAGACCCATCCGGTTGGGGCTCACACCAGCCTTCAGACAGCATTGCCCCCATATGCGGACAGACGTTGGACAACGCTTGAACTGCATCATTGCTATCCTTCCACAGCATATAGTCGTGCCCGTACAGCGATACCTTCATAGGCTTGTTTACGCTCAGCATCGACTTATGAGCAAGCAACCACGGCGCACCTGGCAGCATTGACTCGGATGGGACTCTAGGCTGGTCCGCAGCCACTTTCTCAGCGGTTACTTTCTCTGTGGTCGATTGGGCGGTCAATTGGGCCGTCGCTCCAGCTCTTTCCTCGGTCGTTGCTTGAAATGAAGCCATGACAGACAGTTCCTCAAGTGCAGAAATCAAAAACTAAGCTCATCTAAACGTGAATAATTTTTCATGTTTGATCACAGTAAACCTATTCGGTCTAAATTTGTCAAGGGACTAGTTTGTCGGCCCGGTGTTTGCCGAGAATTCTCTACTGAGAAACCGTTTAATAGAAAATCATTTGGGAAGAGAGTGGTTAAAGCGTTATGACATCTGATCAGACGTCTAAAAAAGCATCTCTACGTCGTCAGCCGCAGCAGCAGCGCAGTCAAGAACGAATCGAGAAAATTCTGCAGGCGGCGGCTGAAATTTTTTGGGAAGTAGGCTATGACGCTGCGACAACTCACGCCATTGCCAAGCGAGCCAAAACCGCTGTCGGTACTCTCTACCGCTTTTTCCCGAACAAGCTCGCTATCTTTCACGCCCTTGAAAAGCAGCATCGCCAGAGCGTTGAGACCATTCAGTCATACATAGTGACGCCCGAGTGCATGCGACAGCCTTTGGACACCATGATCCGCCAGATGGTCGAGACCTTTGCTGAATACTTCGAGGATCTAGGGCCAAGGGTCGTCTACACCCAGTATTATCTTGACCCAGAGATATTTGTTCACTTCGATGAGGCCGTGGATTACAGCTTTATCCGGCGGTTGGCGATCGCACTCCGCATGCGTAATGCCAACCTTTCCATCGCCAAAAGCGAACTCCTTGCCGAAGTCTGTCATCGCTCCTTCAACGCTATCTTTTTATCCGCGCTCAGAAGCGATCCGCCTCACCGAGACGATCTTTATCAAGAACTTCAGTCTCTCTTGATTAGATACCTGCGTCCGCACGACACCGAAGCAGCCACAGCTCTGGGGAACGCCTCGGCTGCTGCTGTCTCTATCCAGACTCACCAGCTCAACCTTCGCCAGCAAAAAGCGCTGTCCTACCTTCAAACTCACCGCTCGCTGACTATCCAAACCTTTGAAACCTTATGCCCTATTCCCTCCCGCCGTACCCTTCAGCGGGATCTTAAACAGCTCGTCGAAAAAGACATACTCTACACACAGGGTGAAACCAATCAGGTGACTTACTACCTCAACGCGAGCCATCAGTCATTATCTCGCGACATCTCGCGACACTAAAACATCCGTTCCCTATTCTCCGTTTTCCCTAGCCCCTGTGCCCCATCCTCCGCCCCGGTTCTCACTACTTCCACAATCCAACCCAGCTCGATACAATAGTCACAGCAGCACCAGGTATCCTTTCATGCAACTGAAACGTCCCATTTTAGTCGGTGGTTTAGGTCTTTCAGCCAGCTTGTGGCTGCTGAACATTGTGGGTCATTCCCCGGTAGGCCATGCGCTAGGCGATAGCACTAGCTTACTGAGTGTGGTCGCTGTAGGTGCAGGTCTTTGGCTGTTTAACAAATCGAGGGGCAGTAGTGTAGTCGTTGAGCCGCCCCTGGCTATTGGGCCTGTGGATAGATCCGCGATTGAAGGTGTGATCGCGAAAACAGAGTCTATCTTTGAGACGCTGATTTCAGAACTTTCTGAAGAAGTGAAGGCAGACAAAACGCAATCTATCTGGTCGCAGATTGAAGAAAAGAGAAAGGCGATCAATCATCTTCTGGCCAACCTAGAGCGAGAATCCCTTGCTTTTGCTGTCGTTGGAAATAAATCTGTTGGAAAGACAACACTTGTTTCTGAACTGAAAGATAGCTGGCAAGCTAGTCAGCCGACTGTCAAAAAAGTTTTAGAAGTGTCTGGCGAAGAAATGCCAACTGCTGCTGACGCCGATCTTGTTCTCTTTATGACGGCAGGTGACTTAACCCAGTCAGAGCTACAGCGGATTCATGCTCTAATCAGAGCAGGCTATCGGCTACAGGTTGTTCTGAATAAGCAAGACCAAATGCTGCCAGCCGATCGGCAGTCTGTATTGCAGCAGATCCAAACGCGGGTAGAGGATCTGGGAATTGGTGTGAGTGCGATCGTGGCCAACCCTGCCCCGATCAAAGTCCGCAGGCACAAAGAAAATGGTGATGTAGAAGAATTCACTGAGCAGCCAGCGCCTCAGCTTGCCAAACTCACAGCCAAACTTGATGACTTAGTTGAGCATGAAACGCAGCAGCTCGTCTTGGCGACAGCCCTCAGACAGGCCAAAGCACTTCAAGTAGAAGTCCAGCAGCTTCTTAATACACAGCGGAAACAGCGAGCACTGCCCATTGTTGAACAAATGCAGTGGATTGCTGCCGGGAGCGCTTTTGCTAGCCCACTACCTAGTCTAGATCTGCTTGCCTCTACCGCTATCAACAGTCAGCTAATCCTTGATTTGGGCAAAGTCTACGGTCAGACCTTTTCTCTAGAACAAGCAAAGAAAGCGGCTAGTACGTTAGCTGAACTGCTGGTCAAACTTGGCCTAGTTGAACTCTCAACTCAAGCATTCGGCAGCTTGCTCAAGGCTCACGTAGCTACCTACATTGCTGGCGGTGCAATTCAGGGTGTCAGCGCCGCCTATCTCACTCGAACTGTTGGACTTAGTCTAATCGAGTTCTTTGAAGAGCAAAGCTTGCTGCCAGAGAAAGAAAGAAAGTTTGCCTTTGCTGAAATGGGAGAGCGGCTGCAAACTCTGTTTAAAGCCACAAAACAGGGCATGGGATTACAAGCCTTTTTACAACAGGCGTTATCACATCTGCCAATAAAAGCAGCAGCTTAGAGTTTATTTCAAGAGCTTGTTTCAGTTAAAGCAGTCACCAAAAACTAGCTCGCTAAAAAGTGCCAAGTGCTGTTGTGTGCCGAGCCCTTACTCATAGCCTTTCCAAGAAAAGGAACCCTATCTTGCCTGTTCCATGCCCTTATCAGACGCACCCAAAGCCCAAAATCCGCTGGTTGAGCAGGCTCGCATCAGCTTGCGACAGGCTATAGACCGCTACATTCCACAGCTCAAGATGACTCAGCTCACCGACCAAGAGTTGAATCGTCAGACAGCAGTTAAGAGCGGCATTGACCAGCTTACGGCTTTAATGAACAAGCTAGATAGTTCACTGCTTAGAGTTGCAGTTTTTGGCCTGGTTAGCCGAGGGAAATCAGCAGTCATCAACGCCCTTATGGGTGAACAAATTCTAGAAACGGGACCCCTTAATGGCGTAACCCAGTGGCCTCGTTCGGTTTATTGGGTGCCTATTGACACCGATTCAACGCAATCTAGAAAGCAGCCGTTGAAGCTAGAGCTAATCGACACCCCTGGACTAGACGAAATAGAGGGTCAGTCCCGTAGCAAAATGGCGCGGGACATCGCGCAGCAATCAGATCTCATTTTGTTTGTAGTTTCTGGAGATGTCACGAATACAGAATACCTCGCGCTTCAAGAGCTCTACACAACCCGAAAGCCGCTGCTGCTGGTTTTCAACAAAGTAGATCTCTATCCAGATGCTGATAGAGACAGTGTTGCTAACAACTTACAAACGCTGTGGCAAAAGGCGGAAGAAAAAGCCGATCTGCCTCAGGGCGCTAGGCTAGTCGATGACATTGTGATGATTTCTGCTGCGCCCGCACCGATTCAAGTGCGAGTAGAGTGGCCAGACGGCCATACAACAGAAGAATGGGAGACACCTAGCGCGCAAATCGAGCCGCTGAAGCAGAGACTGTTGGAAATTGTGGCAGAAGAAGGCCCGACTCTGATAGCGCTAAATGCGTTGAGGCAAGCAGGCATTGTCGAAGAAAATTTGTCGAAAGAAACGGCTGAGCTGAATCAGGCAAGAGCCGATGAACTAATTTGGCAATATGCCAGGTACAAGGCGATCGCAGTGGCTTTCAATCCTATTGCTTTGCTGGACTTACTCGGTGGCATCAGCTCTGATATGGTCATGATCCGGGCACTTTCTCAGCTCTATGGCTTTCCGATGACCCGGTTCGAAGCCACCAAACTTTGGCAGTCTATCATCGGTAGCTCTGGGACACTGCTGCTCAGTGAATTTGGCACCAGCTTGATACTGGGCTTTGGTAAAAGTGGGGCAGCTATCTGGAGCGCATTTGAGAGTTTTTCGGGGCTGACGGCATATGCTGGTGCAATGACGGCCCAAGCAGGCGCGGCAGGCTATGGCACTTACGCCGTTGGGCAAGCAGCCAAAGTTTATTTACAGCAGGGCTGCACTTGGGGACCGCAGGGCGTCAACACTGTGATGCAAAACATCCTCTCACAGGCCAAAACCGACTCCACGCTAGAAAGGTTGCAAGCCGAGATCAAAGAGACTATTAGCAATTCACGGGAGCCTAGAGCAGAGGCTGATGGCTCGCAAGCGTCAACTGCACTAGCCACAGCATCAGCTGCGAAACAGGAAGGCACAGAAAAAGCGGCCATGTCATCAGCAACGCCGCTCTCCTCTATAAATTTTTCGGATGGCAAGTTTTCGGATAGGCCGTCAGAATAAGCGCATAGTGAATAAACCCATAGCGAACGGTCGAAGCAAACTAGGGCTCAAAAAGGCTTAAAACGCGCCTTCACCCTTATTAGCAAAAGGCCAGAAAAGAATCTTACCTGCTTCGACTTCTGCTTTAGGCTCGCAAGCATTCCTCATGAGTGGCTTCGGCTGAACGGCAGCAGCATCGACCAGCTTTCTTAGGCCCTGCTTGACTGCAGATAGCTTAACCCCTGCTAGCGCAGAAACGGTCGGTAGCTCAGTTTCCTGACTCCAAAAGGTCAGTGCGTACCAGGTTTTAGGCCCAAAGAAACCTGCTTCTTCAGTCAGACCATACTCAGCTTGAAAATCCTGGACTGCTTGCTTCGTCGCGGCATTAAATAGACCTGTGATCTCGCTAGAGTAGATATTTAGCTCAGTTAGCCGGGTTTGCAGTTGGACAACGGCTGGGCCGCGATCGCCTTCATACAGGGTCTCAAGCGGTAGCTGCTCAGCAGGCATATTAGCAGTCATAATTTTTTCAAGTTTGTATAGTTGGGTTGTCTTAAGGTGCGCTTTCCTGAGGGTTCTACAGCGGCGTCACTAGAAGGCAAAAGCGCATAGAACTATTATCCCCGACCCAATGCAAGATGGTTACGGTTGATACTAAATATTTTAATTTAAGTTATCAATGATACAGAACATAAACAAGTGCTTCTAGATGTCTAGAGTCGAAGACGGCTGCTCTACCTTCCCGTTTCTCATCCCTCAGGTTCTCAGCCGCTTTCGCCCGATCCATTCGGTTCGTTCGTGCTCTCTACTTCTTCTACTTTTACGCCTCCTGGCTCTTCTTCTGCTCTAACCGTGGGTCCGCCAAATAGCTCCCCTATCCAGTCGAATTTAATCTCCCTCAAATAGTCCACAACCCAAGTACTCCGCCGCTGCAACATATGATTGGGATAGGTATGAGCAACACCTACTACCGGAATATCTGCTCTTTTGGCTGATTCAATTCCCGCAAAGGAATCCTCAATGGCAATGCATTCGCTAGGCTGCAAGTGTAGATCGGGGTTGAGCTGGTTTAAGCGTTCGATCACAAGCTGATAGGCATCTGGTGCGGGCTTGCTGGCGGTAGCAGCAACGTCATCGCCAGCTACGATAATAGGAAAGTGCTCAGCCCAGTCTGTGCAGGCTAGTACGTCAGTGACCTGTTGACGCTGGCTACCTGTGACAATTGCCATTTTGATATCGGCTGCCCGGCAGCGAAAAATCAGATCGTCTAGCCCTGGGTAGAGCGGCAACTGATCGAGGCTATCTAACCACTGCTTGTAAGCTGTTGACTTTTTGGCCAGCATTTTGTCGAGGGCTTCGTCGCTGGTGGTGCGGCCTCTTTGAGCCAGCAGTGCCTTTAGACAGGCGCGATCGCTCCTCCCTAGACACACCTGTTTGTAGTCATCCGCATCGGGGCGCAGATTTTCGTCAAGCAATAGCTGATTGCTTAGAGTCTGGCGGATCGCCTCGTCATTGATCACGACGCCGTTAAAACTAAAGAGTGCTGCCTTTAAAGTCATAAATATAAGTTGACGACTGAAAAGATTGACTGAAAAGATTGTAGGTTCTTTCGCCTATAAGGGAGTACTTGAACCTAGCTATGACTTGGGATTAAGTTAAGATAAGCATAGATATAACAGACTGATAGACATAGATATAAGACAACATTAATGCATACGCAGCTTCCTATTCCAGAAAGCGCTACTACTAGCGATTCTACCTCACTCGATTTTGCCACTATCAATAGCGTCAACCTACCGCTGCTGCTCAAGTGGTGGCAGCAGCAAAAACGAGTAGCAGGTCTCCGTAGCCATTTGAACACGACCTTGCCTAAAGGGGACAAAACCTATCTATCGGCCTATTATCGGCTAATGGAAGTATATTCTGTTGTCAAGGCTGGCGGCGTTCAGGCTCAAAAGGAAGCGGCAGAGGGGTTCGCCGAACGCGAATTGTCGGCTCTAAACCAGCGGCTGCATGAGATTGAGGTGAGCCCGAATCTTTTAGCAGATGAGAAGCAAAAAGAACGCGCCAAAATCGAGCAAGAACTAGAAGAGCTACGACAGGCGAATAGCTGGCGATCGCAGATGCTCTGCAATATCACGCCCGCAGAGGAATCCGCCGTCAAAGCCTATCTATCTGACATTGAACAAACGCTGATGCAGACCCGATGCCTGTAGCGAAAAGACCTGCTCAAAATTCAGCGGCTCAAAATATGCTTCAAGATGCAGCAGCCCAAAATGCAGCGGTTCAAAGCAGAACGGCCAGCAGAAAAACCACAGCAGAAAGAACAACTGTAGATGCTGTAGTCGTCGGTAGTGGCTTAGGTGGACTGGTGGCTGGTGCGCTGCTCGCCCGGTATGGACGACGAGTCGTAGTCTGTGAAAGTCATACGCTGCCTGGCGGCGCAGCGCACGCCTTTACTCGGCAGTATCAGGGTCAGTCTTTCACGTTCGACTCTGGGCCGTCTTTCTACTGTGGCCTAGGTGAGGCTGGCTCAGCCAATCCGCTAACTCAGGTGCTTGCGGTTTTAGGTGAAAGCTTAGAAACCATTCCCTACGAACCGTTTGGCTACTACCATTTGCCAGAAGGAACGCTGCCAGTCTACGGCAATGCCCAAAAGTACCAGCAGGCAATCGATCAGTTCAGTCCTGGGGCAGGGGCTCAGATGGCGGCGCTAGAGGCTAGGCTGCTAAAGATCTATGGCCCGCTAAAAGAGGTGCCAACGCTAGCTCTACGGGCCGACCTGTGGACGGTGCCTTTATTGGCAAAGCGGTATGGACGGGCGATCGCGCGCCTGCTGCCTACCTTGCCAGACCTCGATCGCTCTATGGGCGAAGTTATGGCTCCTTACGTGAGCGATCCTTGGCTCAAACGTCTGCTTGATCTAGAGTGCTTTCTGCTCTCTGGCATGAAGTGCGAGGATACTGTCGCTCCAGAAATGGCCTTTATGTTCGGAGAGCGAGCGAGTTCTGTGATCGACTATCCGATTGGCGGCAGCGGTGCAATTGTAGAGGCGCTAGTACGAGGACTGAAGCGCTGGGGCGGACAGTTGCGGCTGGGCGCTCACGTTCAGAAAATCATCACAAAAAAAGGAAAAGCAAAGGGCGTTGTTTTAAAGAATGGCGAGCAGATCAATGCACCTATTGTCATTTCCAATGCAACCCGCTGGGATACCTATCGTCACTTGTTAGATCCAGCAGGACTAGATCCAACAGAACTAGATTCAACAGGACTAGATTCAACAGGACTAGATTCAACAGGATTGGCCGCTAGCGATCGCCAAGCAGCACTTTCTACGCCAGCAGTAGACAGCTTCATGCATTTGCACCTAGGCATCAGAGCCGATGGGCTAGCGTCAGTACCCATCCATCATGTTGTTGTTCATAACAACCAGAAAGATATCACCACGCCTGGTAACACCTGTATGGTGTCTATTCCTACCGTGCTCGACCCGCAGCAGGCCCCGGCAGGCTATCACACCGTGCATGCCTACACGCTAGAACCGTTCGACGGTTGGCAGAAAGATGAACACTATGAGCAAAAGAAAAGAGAGAAAGCAGAAACTCTTTTTCAGGCAATAGAGAAAATTATTCCTGATGTGCGCGATCGCATCGAACTAGAGCTAATCGGCACGCCACTGACCCACAGTCGATTTCTCCGTCGCTACAAAGGCACCTATGGCCCAGCTATCTCCGCCAAATCAGGCCGATTCCCTAACGGTAAAACACCGATCAAAGGACTTCATCTAGTCGGCGATAGCACCCTACCAGGCATTGGCGTCCCAGCAGTCGCGGCCTCTGGTATCCTCTGTGCCAACAGCCTAGTCACGCCAAAAGAATCTACCGCTCTCCTCGACCAGTTAAACTGACAGAGGGCAACTTCACCCAATTTGAAGGACCTAGGATGTTACTTGCTCATATCTCCGATCTGCATGTGATGGTGCCTGGTGAATTAGCTTATGGCGTTGTATCCACCACGCCATATACCGTAGAAGACTATCCAATCCGGCTGATTATGCTAGATACCAACGTACCGGGTAAAGGTCATGGCGAGCTAGATACAGAAAGATTGAGTTGGCTAGAACAACAGCTTAGTCAGCAGCCAGATCGACCCACAATTTCATTTATGCACCATCCGCCATTCCCAACAGGGATTGACCTGATGGATGGCTATGGACTAACTGGGCTGAAGGATTTAGAACGTATCGTCAAAAGATACCGCTGCATTCGGCGCATTGGCTGTGGTCATATTCACCGCCCTATTCAAAAGCTGTGGGCAGGCACGCTCGCCTACACCGTTCCTAGCCCTGTTCACCAAGTCTCTCTAGATCTAACCAGCGACGCCGAAGCGGCCACTTTTACCATGGAGCCTCCCGCCTACCAACTACACCTGTGGAGTGAAGAAAGTGATTTAGTCTCACACACGCAGTACATTGACCAGTACGATGGGCCTTATCCTTTTTTAAAGCCGGACAATGGCAAAAACGAGGTGAAGCTGAAAGAAAGAGCCACACCCTAGTAGATTCAGGCGTATCAGCTCACCTGTGAGTTGATTGTTCTGAGCCGCGTTGGCTCAGAACAGCTTTCGGCTACCGATCGCAGATGCGAAATCGCTTAGATGACTGACTATTTACACGAGAATTCGCCAGACTCAAGGAATCTATAGCGTTTCTCACTTGGCTGAAGTACATAATCACAGGTTGAAGCCTTGCAGTACAACAGGCCAAGTGACTCGCGTGTACCTAATGCATCAGGTACACGCTATATTGTCGGCGATAAAATCATCGCGTTTTTCATAGGTGAGTTTCGATTCCTTCAGAGATTCACATCGTTTGGCTGTGAAGATTACCCTGCGGCTGCAAACACTGCATCTGCCGTTAAATCAAGCTGAGGAAACATCCTAGAAACTAGCTTCTCACCAGCAGTAAACCTTTGAATTTGATACTCTCCTTCATCGATCTGACAGATCGTAATCGTCGGCTGCTTGGGCTTACCGATGTGGCGCACCGCTCCTAGCGCCCGAAAGTCCACTATCCAATACTCCTGAATGCCCATCGCCTCATATTCCACAAACTTGTGACCATAATCATCTCGCCAGTTTGTGCTGACTACCTCAATCACCAAAGGCACAGTAGTGCCATGCTGTATTACCGAGGCAGTGGGCCACAACAATTCTTGTGGTAATCGCTCACGATCTAGCACAACAACATCTGGTATATAGCCAGAGTTATCTACCTGTGGCCGAATTAAGCAGTTACGGGGAATGGAATAGGGTTTTTGGCTACGACGAATTTCAAAGTTGAGCTCAGCGCTCAAGAATCCGCCAATATCTTCGCGGGGGCCAGTTGGTAACACCTCAACAATGCCCCCCTCAATCAATTCATACCGACGGCCATCGCTCGGATACCAATCTAGAAAAGCCTCAAAACTGATCGGGCGCTGAGTAAGCGACTGAACCATGATGTATCACTTTCCCTTAGGTGAATTGGGCCGTTCACTTTCTACCTTGAGTTCGCTCTACAGCTTTCAACATATGATAAGTGATCAATAGCTGCGTCAGAGCTAGCGGATAGCTTTGCAGCGACTCACCTGTCGTTCCTACTACCTTACCTACATCCTGATTGCCTTCTAGGCTACAGAACTGGCCGAGATAAGGCACCTCGCTACACAAGATGCGCTCTAGCTGCTGCACCTGAGCTTCGTTG
The DNA here is from genome assembly GCF_015207105.1 of cf. Phormidesmis sp. LEGE 11477. GTDB lineage: Bacteria > Cyanobacteriota > Cyanobacteriia > Phormidesmidales > Phormidesmidaceae > Phormidesmis. Next base: position 11,015 of record NZ_JADEXO010000045.1, on the reverse strand, counting down.
GCGTGACCATCTACAGACAGCACATCGACTGGCTTACCCATATCGCGATCGAGTAGCAACCGGATGGCATCGCCTAGATCATTGCCTTTGTCGTCTAGGATGTGTGTAAAATCTGGGTGAGGCAACGTTGGACGCAGCACCAGTTTGACATTTAGTAATAGGTCATTGCCCTTTTCATCTTCACTGTCGGGCGGAATAAAGGACACAATCACATCAGACCACTGCCTTTGCGGACGGATAAAGGCTTCCGAATCCGGCTCGCGCTTGCGTAAGGCTTCGAGGACTTGCTCATCTGTGTAGCCGCGCTTGCGGGTGTCTCGCTTGATTTTCCACCTGGCGCGCAAATCTTCAGGCGGCGCTAGATATACCTTTACGTCATAGGCATCGCGAGCGACCTTAGTCGAATAGCCCAGCAGCCCTTCTACAATGACAAACTTTTTAGGCTCAATGTATTCGGGCGGATCAAACTCACCTGTCGTGTGGTTGTATATCGGCTTGAGGATAGCCTTGCCATTACGCAGATCTTGCAGGTGCTGCTCGATGATATCTAGATAGTTACAGTCTGGGTGCAGCGCCGAAATGCCCATCTCTGCTCGCTGTTTGCGATCGTAGCGATGATAGTCGTCGGTGCAGATGGCTACAACGTTTTCTTCACCTAGCACCTGCGCGATGCCACGGGTCAGGGTGGTTTTGCCTGCGGCGCTATCGCCCACAATGCCAACGATGATTGGACGTTCAGCCATATTTCCTCCTATTTTTGGATCTTTGTGACAGTCTTTCGCATTCTTTGATACAAATCTAATTCTAGGGAGCAACGGTCATTGACTCAAGCGTTTGATATACACTTTGGAGATGTCTGAGCGTTTCTTGTGCTCATTCTTATCCATTCATACTCGTTAACTTCGGCAGCGTTTATTTGCGCGCTGACGTCCTTATTTTCTTTTTGCCCACTTCTCACTATGGTTGTCTCTAGCCACTTGCCACACAAGAGATCGGAGTCCGTTTTTGGTTTGCACAGGCCAGAGCATAAGCCAGAACTGCTAGCGCCAGCAGGCGACTGGGACTGTGTGAAAGCTGCGGTAGAAAATGGGGCCGATGCCATCTACTTTGGTCTCGATCGGTTTAATGCCCGAATGCGAGCGCATAACTTTACGGCTGCGGATTTGCCTGAGCTGATGGCTTTTCTACGCGCGCGAGGCGTCAGAGGCTACGTTACGCTAAACACGCTGATCTTTCCAAAGGAGCTGAAGGCGGCTGCACACTACCTACGAACGATCATTACAGCCGGCGTGGATGCTGCCATTGTTCAAGATGTGGGTATCTGTCGGCTAATCCGCCATCTTTCGCCAGATTTTCCGATCCATGCGTCTACTCAAATGACGGTGACTTCTGCTGCGGGGGTGAAGTTTGCTCAGCGGGTGGGGACCCAGCTTGTCGTATTAGCGCGTGAATGTTCGATAAAAGAGATTAATCGAATCCAGCGGCAGCTAAAGAAAGAGAATATGGCGATGCCGCTAGAGACGTTTGTACATGGGGCGCTATGCGTAGCCTATTCGGGGCAGTGTTTGACCAGTGAGTCTTTGGGCGGGCGATCGGCAAATCGGGGAGAGTGCGCTCAGGCTTGTCGGATGACTTATGAGCTGATCGCAGATGGGGAAGATGTGGACTTGAGTGCTGGCGGCGCTTTCCCAGGAGAGAATCGCGCTTACCTTTTGAGCCCGCAGGATCTCTCTGGACTTTCTGTTGTCCCTGATTTAATTAAATCTGGCGTGGCTAGCCTCAAGATAGAAGGCCGTTTGAAAACGCCTGAGTATGTCGCCAATGTCACTCGTGTCTATCGTCGAGTTCTAGACCAGGTGATTGAACAGATTGGTGACCGGGTAGATGAACAGATATCAGAGCAGCCCGCGCACCAGAGCGAGCACCAAATAGATCTTAAGTTTGGACGACTAAAAACGTCCTACCACCCCAGCGCTGATGAACGCTATTCGTTAGAAATGGCTTTTTCTAGAGGGCTCTCTACAGGGTGGTTTCAAGGAATTGATAATCAAAAGCTAGTCCATGGCCGATTCGGTAAAAAGCGTGGTGCGTTGATCGGCAGGGTTGAACGAATTATCAAAGGGAAAAGAGAGAACAGAATTGTTGTTGAATCGTTGATTGCCGCTAAGCCAGGAGATGGCGTTGTAGTAGATAGCGGCCAGCCTGACAACGAACAGGGCGGGCGGCTGTATGGCGTTGAGACTAGGGGCAAAGAGACGTTCTTGAGTTTTGGGCGCAATTCGCTCGATTTTGAACGGGTGAGGATAGGCGATCGCATTTGGAAAACCAGCGACCCTGAACTCGACAAAGCCATCCGCAAAACCTACAGCGGCGATCGGCCCCAGTTCAAGCGACCCGTATCGATCGAAGTCGTCGGCAAAGCAGGCGAGATGCTAAAGGCGATCGCACATGACGACAGCGGACATATTGCCACAGTCACCACAGATATTACCTTAGTCACCGCTCACAGCAAGCCGCTGACGACAGAGCGACTTATCCAACAGTTTTCTAGACTGGGCAATACCCCTTTCGAGCTTGCTGGTCTTCAAAATAATCTTGCGGGTAACGTTATGATGCCTGTAAGCATGCTCAATCAGCTACGCAGAGATCTCGTCGCTCAGCTGATAGAACAAAGGCAACAGCCAAAACTTTGGACATTGAACCCGCATGCTTCCTACCGCGACCTGCTGCCAGATAACCCCACCAGCCAGTTGGAACAAACATCAGCCGTTCAGCTAATTCCGCTGGTTCGCACTTTGCCCCAGCTTGAAGCTGCGATCGCTACCCATGCCCCCACCATCTACTGCGAATTTGAGAATCCCGTTCGCTACCGAGAAGCCGTAGCCTTGACTAGAACAGGTACTGCCGAGCTATTTATTGCGCCGCCTCGGATCAGCAAGCCTAGCGAGCGTTACATCCTCGATCAGGTTCGCCAGGCCAAGGCAGATGGCTATCTTGTTCGCAATTACGATCAGCTTGACTACTTTAGCGGCGATCGCATCATTGCTGATTTTTCCTTAAACATTGCCAACCCCGTCACCGCCGATTACTTCAAAAGAGAATTTAACTTAGAAAGGCTCTGTGCTTCTTATGATCTTAATGTACAACAGTTAGAAGATTTGCTAGAAACAGCGCCCGCTCAGTGGTTTGATATTACCCTGCATCAGCATATGCCGATGTTTCATATGGCGCACTGCGTCTACTGTGCCTTTTTATCCGAAGGAACAGATTTTACCAACTGCGGTCGACCTTGTGAAAAGCATGACGTGAAGCTGCGCGATCGCACTGGCGCAGAACATATTCTGTCAGCCGATGCTGGCTGTCGCAATACGCTCTTTAACGGTAAAGCCCAAACTGGCGCAGAATTCGCTAGTAGACTCATTGAAAAAGGCGCACGCTACTTTCGGATTGAGTTTTTGAACGAAACCCCTGAGCAAGTTACCCAAACACTGTCTGCCTACCAAAAGTTAGTCGATGGAGACATGGACGGCGGCGATTTGTGGCGATCGCTTAATCTTTCTAGTCAACTGGGCGTTACTCGCGGAACATTAGAGAAAAGCCACCGATAGTATCTAGACATACTGTTGTCATACTGTTTCAGAAACTGAAACATCATCACGCTAGGGCTGATAGTTTGACAATCTAAGATATTGAAATGCAGCTATTCAACATGAAGATTCCGCACTTTGCCCTGACGATACCAAGTGGATTGCCCAAGCTAGCGACTGTAGGACTATTCCTTGTGGCAGGCGCTGTCTTGATCAAGCCTGGACCCGCCTATGCCTGTCGTTGTGTACTGCCAGAATCTGCTTCGATAGGGCGAGACGCTTCAACCGCTGTCTTTACCGGTGAAGTTGTTAGTATCACGCCTAGCGAAAATGGATATACTGTGGACTTCAGCGTGTCTGAACATTGGAAAGGCACTGAGGCTGAGACAGTTCGAGTAAGAACAGCGGTAAGTAGTGCAGCCTGCGGCTACACGTTCGATGTTGGGCAAAGCTATCTGGTCTATGCCGTCGGCGAAGAGACTGACTTATCTGTCAATATCTGTGGCCGCACGGCACCGCTAGACAACGCGGCTGATGACATCATCGAATTTGGCGATGTGCCCCCCGAAACCACTGGGACTCGCGCTCCTGGCTGTCAATCCATTGATTAGTCTTCAACCTAATTTCGTTCAGCTACACCCACAGAACATTCTCTTTTTTCTAGGGCTCCTGTATTCACCGCTTTACCACCAGTCTCTCTTAAAACTGTTCCTGTTTAGTCCCTTTTCTGATGTTCACTTTCTTCTGTATCGCCACCTGGTTGAACATTCCCCTGCTTGCCGCTCTGTTTAAATCGTATCTTTGCTGATTCAAACGCTTCTGCCATCACCTGCTGAATGCGCTCAGGATCTGGCTTTTTGCCGCCCATCAAATCGCCAAAGTAGGCGCAGGCACCTTCACCTAGCGCCCAGGTATAGGCGGCAGCCCAAGAAGCGGCGACCACACTGCCAAAGCCTGGGATAAACTTGACCAGCTCGCGACCGATGGCCTGAGCAAAGAAACCACCTGCGATCGCACTAGCGACTCCTCCTGCTTGCGACCGGCTCAACTTTTGGCCATATAGCTGACCCAACAGCCCTACCATCGAAATCTGTAATACCGTTAGTACTGGCATTGTGGCAAATGGTAACGGCACGGCTGCTAGCGTCGCTGCTGCCACTGCAAACGCTGAAATATAGCGCCGCCCTACGTCCCGATATAGGCTTCCTAGCTGGTTACTGGCCTGATCTTGCTCATCGATCAGCTGATAGATAGCGCTGGCTTCTGCATCCGGCAGCAGATCCGCTAGCGCATCGCGCAAAGCCTCTTGACCATAAAACACGGGCGTATAGCCGTCCTCTTCTAGCGTAAAGTCTAGTAAAATTGCCTGGTCAAAGCAGCCTGAAAAAGACGACTGTAGTTCTAGGAAAGCTCGCTGTATCTCTTCGTTTGCTGGGGGATAGAGCGGATGGTCGTCTTGTTCGGATGGATAGAGTTCATGCAGACAGGTCACGGCCAGCAAGCAGGGTACAGTTGGATAGTTTCGTTTGAGCTGCTGGGCAATCTGCTTGAGCTGATCCACAGCAAAGTCATTGATCTTCACGGTCAAGATAAGTATCTGGGCGCAGCGGCTCTGCTGTCTTCGATCATTCGAGCGTCCTAGCTCATTCGACAGTTCTTCGACGATGCCAGCCGTCTCCTGTCCGATATCACCTAGCCCCACTGTATCTGTAAAGATCAGCAGCGGCAGCTCTTCTGACGGGTAGGCATAGCGCGCTGTGTTCTGCGTATGCGGTTTAAAGCCCTGACCGACAATCTCTGCCGATACTCCAGTCAGCCCGCGCACAATTGAGCTTTTACCTGCTTGTGGTTTACCCATCAGTAGCGCTTCTGTCGTGGGCAGTTCAGCTCGCACCTTAGCTAAAATTTCAGCCACCCGCTCGTCACTCACGCTAAAGTTTTTGAGCAACCTTTGAGTCACCTGGGTTTGAGCGTCGGCGTAGGCTTTTTGTAGCGGTGTGACATCTGTGGGCAGCCATTGACCCATGCGATCGCTCGCCTTCTGCCACAGTTCCATAGCCTCCTGTCGTAGCCTGTCTGGCCAGCCCATTGATCGCTCTCCTACCGATTCTTAACGACTTGTCCTCGATCCTATTCTCTCTTTAAAGGCAGATTCTACAAGCCGTTAGTTGATCGTCTTGGAGAGCTAGTCTGTTGTCCTCTTTTAGATGATTCAGATAAGTCGTGTGATAGAAGGCAATCAGGTTCTGGCAGAGCCGCTTTCTCTTCTATGGCTTTCTTTTCTATGGGAAGATAAAAAAGCCTTTCACATACCTACTGCTTTCTGCCATGACTCTTCTACCCCCTCTTCCCAAAATGGGCTGTGGCACTTGGGCCTGGGGAAATCGCCTGCTCTGGAACTATCAAGAGAGCATGGATAAAGAGCTTGAAGCCGTCTTCAATCACTGCGTCAGCCAAGGCATCACCCTCTTCGATACTGGGGACTCTTATGGTACAGGCAAACTCAGCGGCCAAAGCGAAAAGCTCCTTGGTCGGTTTCGGGCTAGCTATGATGGTCAAAACAAAGAAAAAATCTGTCTGGCGACCAAACTAGCCCCCTATCCCTGGCGACTCACCAAACAGTCTATGATCACCGCTGGGCAAGCCTCCGCCCAGCGCCTCGGTCAGATAGATCTCGTACAGATGCACTGGTCTACTGCTAACTATCTGCCTTTTCAAGAAGGCCCACTGTTAGACGGTCTTGCCGAACTGTGTCAACAGGGCAAAGCCAAAGGTCTGGGGCTCTCTAACTATGGTCCTAAGCGCTTGCGCTGGGCACATCGACGCCTGGCCGATAGTGGCATCAAAATTCGCACCCTTCAGGTTCAGTATTCTCTTCTTTCTACCTATCCTCTTGCCGAACTAGAGCTCAAGCCCGTCTGTGATGAGCTGGATATTCAACTAATTGCATATAGCCCGTTAGCGCTAGGACTGCTCACTGGTAAATATCAGAAAAAATCAGACCTGCCTAAAGGTCTAAGAAAATTCGCTCTAGGACAAATTCTTCCCGGTGTTCGGCCTCTATTAGATTGTTTAAAGGCCGTTGCCGAGGCCAACGAAAAGACAATGGCTCAGACCGCTATCAACTGGTGTATTTGCAAAGGTACTATCCCCATTCCTGGTGCGAAGAATTTACAGCAGGCTCAGCAAAACACAGGCGCGCTCGGCTGGCACCTGACTACCGCAGAGGTCATCGAGCTCGATAGCGCCTCAGCCGCCTGCAAAAAGGAAATGGTACAAAATATATTTCAAAGTCGGTGATAAAAGTCGCTAAGGTATGGATAAGCTGGATCACTCTTCAAGCAGAAAGAGTTCCACGACTCAATCAGCCCTCTTACGCCCATGCCTTCTCTCTCCTGGTCTGAACTCAACGCCCTGACTGACTTTAGTTTCGATCCGGTTAACGGTCCGACAAATGCCCAGTCGCGGCTGCGCCTATTTGGTCAATCAGAAGCTGACGTTCATGTTACTCTCTACCGCGACAATCATGCCTGGTGCCCTTACTGTCAAAAAGTCTGGCTGTGGCTAGAGGAAAAACGGATTCCCTATCGTATCGAAAAAGTCACTATGTTCTGCTACGGACAGAAGGAGTCTTGGTACAAACGAATAGTGCCTTCTGGGATGCTACCAGCGCTATCAATTGACGGTAGTGTTATTACAGAAAGCGACGATATTCTAATAGCTTTGGAAGACGCTTTTGGCACGCTGGGGCCTGGTATGAAAGATCCTCAAGTGCTGCCCTTACGACAGTTAGAGAGATTGTTGTTTAGGGCGTGGTGTGGCTGGCTATGCCAGCCGTCAGGCTGGTTTAGGCAAGAAAAGAACAACCGAGAGCAGTTTGTTAATGTTGTAGACAAAGTAGAAGCAGCATTAGCTCAAACGCCAGGCCCTTACTTTTTATCAGATTTTAGTACGGCGGATATTGTCTTTACCCCTTACGTAGAACGGATGAACGCAAGTCTCTATTATTACAAGGGATACTCTTTGCGAGAAGACAATTCAAGACTGTCTGACTGGTTTGACGCCATGGAAAGCCGAGTGACCTATCGCGGAACTCAGAGTGATTTTCATACCCACGTGCATGACTTACCGCCCCAGATGGGAGGCTGCTACGAGAATAGCGAAGCGCAAACTAAGCTCAATCAGCGTCGGGTGGACCAAGGACCTTGGTATGGGCTGCCTGATGCTACCTACCCAGAACCCTCTACTGCCAAAGCCGAAGCGTTGGCTAGGGTAATCAAGCACCACAAAAATATTATCCGGGCCAATCCAGCGGACGATCAGCTGTTTGATAAAGCGCTGCGTTGCGCCCTCACTCAGATGATGACAGGAGAAGTCTGTCAGCCGCCGCCTGGTAGTGATGCGGCTTTGAGATACTTACGCGATCGCATCAATGTTCCCCGTGATATGTCTATCTACGCAGCCAAACACCTACGGACTGCGCTAGAAAGCACCGCTGGCTTAGTCGGCATTCAGCAGGGATCTCCCATCCTTACGCGCAACCGATATGACCAAAATCCTATTGCTTTCGCCACGTCTTAACACTGACCCGGAGAAATTTTAAGAATCTTCTTAGTCCGTATGTTTTCTGTTTGTATTACCTTATTCACGTGATTAGTATGTGGGCAGTGCAACGTAATAGGTCTATCTAGCTGGACTGGTCGGTGCGTAGTTTGTATAGCTACCACTGGATGCATATTTCCAGAAAAAGGCTATGCCAATACTACCCGCTTCGCTCTATTGAAAAAGGGCCAAAAACAAGGGTCTCACTAAGTCGAAAACGTTTGAAGTGAAGCTATCTAGTCGATAAGTCTACTTTTTCTATACAAAGCCAGCCCCAGCTAATAGTGAAGTCTGTTTTTTGCACAGAAATTGTCATACCACTTTCTTAATTGCTACTGCATCAATAGAAATGACTCCTAGAAGAATCGTCCGCGCGTCTGTGTCTGCTAGTTTGGGTAGTTTGTTGGGGATCGCTGCGATCTCTCCTGCTGGCCTAGCAGAAATCACTCAGTCAACTGTTTACAACCCCGATCAACAAACGCTAGCTCACTCAAAGGACCAAGACAAATCTACCCCAAAGCAAGGGCTGCCAGGGCGTCGTATCCCTGGCGGCACCCGCCATAGCTACACCTTCATCTACAACCAAACCTGAAGGGCTCAAAGTTTTCCTAATCAGCCTGTTTGGGAGCCGATCTGAGGCAAGTTTTGCGCCTGTTTTTAGACAATAAAAAGTTCTCCGCCATTTGGCTGAATTCTGTTGGTCTATTCGGTCATTTGACTGAACTTTGTTGATTCTACGGCGTTCGCCGCTTTGTTCCCTAAATAGCTGGTTGCAAGAGCTATCGGCATAAATAAGAAAGCTCAGAGAGAGTAAAATCGACTGTCTCTGAGCTTTCTTTTATGAGCGGTGGTTGTACTAGTGCTGTAAAACAAAAAGACTATGCTTATAACATTTCTATCACCAAAGTGATACTCTCGGCCCTCTTGGATAGGTCCATCTAGCCGCCGCGCCTGGCCGCATGTCCAAATGAACAAATCCATTGCCTACTGCCAAACCACCCTTTGGGTGAAAACTCTTGAGCTTGTGGAAGACATCCACCACGTCCATATCTTTCACCCAGAAGTCGACCGCATCACCGGCCATATGACGAGAGCTTCTAGCACCGCCTACCCGCCGATTACTAACAGGATCGCGATATCCAGACGTGATCCGCATCGGCTTATTACCCAAAAAAGTGCGAACCTCGTCCAAATATTTGCACAGTTTCACAATTCGAACGGTGACGTTGGCGTTGACCGGGATGCGAGTTCCCCCTTTAGTCATCTCAGACCAGGTGAAGTTGCAAACTGTCGGCTCAAAATAAACGGGCTCGTAGATGCCTACGGGTCGACTGATCCCCGGAATTGAGATTTTTGGCCCAAAGTCGATTGGCTTTGTACTGGGTTTATCTCCATCCAGGTTAGGTGAAGGCGGCGCGGGCTCATCTTTGGGATCGTTATCGGGTTCAGTGCCTTCCATCTGTGCATGCAATCCATACACAAACCAGCGAATCGCCTTGTGCCCCTTCATCGGCTCGGTTAGCTGAAAGAATACGTGGTCGTCGGCGCTGCTCTCTTTATTTCCTTCGTATGGAAGATAGTCGACAACTTCTAATGAGGTACCCGCCGATACTTTAACGAGCTGATCAGGCAAGTTCTTACTATGTAGTGTCGCGGCTTGAACGGGCAGCGCCTTAAAGAAGGTATCTTTTGTAACAATAACTTTCATCATAGGAATCCTGCATTAATAGAAGATGTAGCAATAGAGGATAGGGCTAACTACGTTCATCATGACTGCTGTATGCAGGGAGCTCGAAAATATCAGAAAATCTTAATCGCATTGCGAACTGCTGTTACGTATGGAATCTAGTATGAAGGCTGCAATTATCGGCTGTGGGTATGTAGGCACAGCCGTTGCCAGGCTTTGGCAAAAAAAAGGCTTCGACCTACTGGTGACAACGACTAGTCAATCACGAGTCGAAGCGCTTGCTCAGACCGCCAATCAAGTTAGCATCGTGAATGGAGCGAACGCTTCACAGCTACAAGATGCCTTAGCCGGTAGAGAAGTCCTACTGCTATCTGTAGGGCTGCGAAAGGGTGCCAGCTACAGAGATACCTACTTGGGGACTGCCAAAACGCTGGCGACAGTTCTCCCTGATACCGATATTCAGCAGGTGATTTATACCAGTACTTGCTCTGTTTACGGAGAGCATCACGGCGCGTGGGTGAGCGAGATGATGCCGCCCAAGCCGATGACTGAGAATGGAAAAATTGTCGAAGCCACTGAGCAAACGCTATTGTCTGCCACCACGCCTCGAAGAAAGGTTTGTATCTTGCGGCTAGGTGGTATCTATGGCCCTGGTAGAACGTTAGAAAAAATATACAGCCGCGCAGCCGGGACAACTAGACCTGGAAAAGGCAATGAAGGCACTAACTGGGTTCATCTCAGTGACATTGTGGGTGGCATTGACTGGGCAAAGCGGCAGCAGCTATCAGGACTATACAACCTTGTGCAAGACGAGGTACCAACCGTCAAAGAGCTGATTGATCAGGTGTGCGATCGCCATCAGCTTGCCCCGGTCACCTGGGACGAAACGCAGCCTAGCACCCGCAAGAACGTCCGCATCTCCAATGCCAAGATCAAAAGCACAGGCTATCAATTTGTCCATCCTAGCTTCTGGCCGTAGACTCAGAACTACTCTAGGTTTGGCTATCCACGAACTATCCAGACTCCGCTAGGACTCCGTCTATAGCGAAGCTTAGGGGGTGGTGTAAACGGGTGAGCTTTGCGAACAGTCTTGCGTATGATGTTGCTCAATCATGGCAACTTTTGATACAATAGTACTG
>NZ_JADEXO010000282.1 GCF_015207105.1 cf. Phormidesmis sp. LEGE 11477 | reverse complement strand
ACATAATGCCCTGTTTGCGCATGGTGGCGGCGTTCTCGATATCGAGTGCTTCCGCGACTTGCAGCAATTCAGTCGGCTTTTTCTCCTTCAACTCCTGAAGGGTCATGCGGGTCATTCCCGACAGCATGGCGGGTAATGTCTTGGGTTCATTGTCGGTTTCATTGCTTTCGACATCATTCTCGAGATCGTTTTCGAGATCGTCGCCGGAGTCATTGGTATCGTTGTGGTCGGACATGGTACTCACTTGGTTTGGCAAGGTTTTTGGAATTCCGGTGGGCCCAGTTTGGCAGACAGATTTCCGCTAGCGACGGAAACATTCAAACTGGTTTTCTAGGGCATCGGGTTCGCCATTTTTCTGGCGCACACCGAAAGAGGCGTTTCGCAAGCACGAAACTTTCCTGACGAGTGACACACACCATCTTGTCAGTCAAGACGCAACTAACGCAAAGCCACCGTAGCGATCAAGACGATGACAATCGCCAGAACAGCCGGAATTTCATTGTAAATCCGGTATTTGCGCTGGGACCAGTTATTGGTTCCGTTCGCAAAATGCTGATTACGAATCGCAAAGACGTGATGAAGGCCTGTCATCACGGAAATAGCCGCCAGTTTTACCAACCAGTCCCACTCAAGAAAAATCGACCAGCCGCCGGCGCGTTCTGCATTGGACCAGATCAATAACGCGCCGAAAACCCATGCAGCAATCATGGCCGGGTTCATGATCAGCTTCAAAAGCCGGCGTTCCTGGAGTTTCAAGACCCTGTCCAGCTCTCCGCCGGGTTCAGCATTACAATGATAAACAAAAAGGCGCGGCAGATAGAGCATCCCCGCCATCCACGCGATCACAGCGAGGATATGAAAGCCCCGCAACCAGTCATATGCGCTGATCAGATGTTCAGACATTCGCCTCAATCCTGTTCGGGCATTTGCCAAATTCTGTCGGGCAGATGCGCTCACCGCAAGGTGGCTTGAGGCCGCATGGGCCTTTCAGCGCATCCAGCGTCAATTGCGCCAAAGTCTTGATATAGCCGTCCGAAACGCCCAATGCCGGAACCCGTTCATAGGCAACAACGCCTTTTTCCCGCGCCAGCTCGCCATATTCCTCATCCAGCTCGACCA
>NZ_JADEXO010000044.1 GCF_015207105.1 cf. Phormidesmis sp. LEGE 11477 | reverse complement strand
GCCTCATGAGCACTTGCTCAATGCGAGTGTAGAGTTCCATAATTGATCTGGTTGAGTGTGGTAATTCAACCAGTCTCGAACATTCCTTGCCTTTTCGGTACTGGAATGTTCGGCACTCTACGCGATCGCTTTGCCGATTCCTGAAAAGATTCTACTTAGAGAAAAACTTCGCACTGTCCAGAATACTAATATACTTTCCGATTTCCGATTTTCAAACTGAATAATCGTGTCAAAATTGTCCCTTAAAACTTGAACAATTTTTGATGTTGGACAATTACCTACCTGAAGATAGATAAACTTGGGTGGATGACCGTACAATAAACTACGCTGATGAAAGTCAGAGTCTTTTGAAACAATCACAAAACCATTCGCTTTTGCATACTGCCAGATGATGACATCATCAGTATTTGTAAGTTTCAAGGTTTTGACATGCTTTGAACTAGGATACAAATCGATAATCCTCGGAATAATTCGGTCTGAGAGATTTTCGTCCAGAAGCAGTTTCATAGAGATACTACAAACAACTTTCTTTCACGATCTGCTGCGAAAGAAAGACACGCTTTGATGTCCTCCGATGTGAGCTCAGAAAAATCCTCTAGTATTTCTGGCTCACTCATTCCGCCTGCCAGATATTCTAAGATATCGTACACAGTGATTCGCATCCCTCGAATACACGGCTTGCCACTACGCTTTCCAGGCTCGATGGTAATAATGTCTTTGTAGTCCATAAAAAGGTGCAAGGGAGAGCGTTTACCTATCACTATATCGACAAATAGCCGTTGCAATTAAATGTCGATGATAAGACTTACGATTAAGCTTTGGCTTGCCCTCGGCTGCGCGTCAAAATTCCTTGACTAGGACTAAACAACAGCGCTGCTAGAAAGCAGGCGAAGAGAGTCAGTGCGATCGCAGGTCCAGAAGGTGTATTGAGATAGTAGCTAATGTACATCCCAATCAGGCAAGACAGCACGCCCAAGCCTACACCTACCGCCATCATCCAATGCAGTTCTTTGGTCAGCAAGTAGGCGGCGGCTGCCGGATTCACCATCAGCGCCATCACCAAGATCACGCCCACTGCCTTGATGCTGGCTACAATCGTCAGCGTAATCGCGGCCATCAGCCCAAAATTCATGGCCGCTACCGGTAGACCAATTGCTTCTGCACCTAACGGATCAAAGGTAAAAAACAACAGTTCCTTATAAAACGTTTTCACAGCAATTAAGACGGCGACAGTCACAAACCCAATTTCCCACACATCTGCTGGAGCAATGCTGAGGATATCGCCAAAAAGTAGGTCTTCAAGATCTAAGCGGCTGCGTAAGCTGGTAAGCAGGGCAATGCCCAATGAGAAAAAGCAGGAAAGGGTAATGGCCATCGCCGCGTCAACCTTGACTTTAGACTGGGCGCGAATCCAGCTAGTGACGAAAGTGCCGAACATCCCAGAGACGAAGGCTCCAATGAGCAAAGGAACGTTGAGAAAATTGGCGATCGCCAGCCCTGGCAGCACCGCGTGAGCAACAACGTCGCCCAATAGCGCCATCCGCTGAACAATCAGGTAAGTACCGACAATTGGACACAAAATGCCCATCAGTGCGCCCGCCGCCAGCGCCTGCCGCATAAACTCATAATTCAGAGGATCTAGCAGCCAGTCCATAGTTGTTGTTGAAAATGGGATTGTTGCGTAATCATCGCATCTCTTGCCACGATTGGCTAAATACTTGCACTGCTAGCCTAGCAAAAACAGCAGGCAGCACAGAGCCTAGCACCAGCTCGGGTAGCCCAGACTGTGTTAAGAACACCAGTCCTGCCGCAATCAGCACCAATATATCGGCAACAATGTCACTTCTATAGAGCACAGCCACACCAAGGACACGTTCAGAGTCATTCTAACGGCCAGCCACTGTCGGATTTTGCCGAAAGAGCTTGAGTTCAGGAAACTGACTCAACGCTAAAGAATAATCAACTATCCGCAAAAAAAGATGTTGCCAAGAGAGCTTCTTACGATAATATAATTTGAAAATGATAATCGTTATCAAACAATAGCGCCATGAATAAGTCCCCCCGCTTTTTTTCAAAACATACTGCTTCGCTACTGGTGCCCTTTTCGCTAATGTTAGGCGCGGTGAGCTGCACCCAGCCTTCTGAGAATGGTCAACCCCAGGCTGAATCTGGAACTGAGGCGGAATCTGTCGGCGGGCCTCAAGTGGTTGCGTCCTACAGCGTACTTTGCAACATGGCTGAGCAAATTGCTCAAACTACCGTAGATTTGACCTGCCTAATTGACGCGGGGCAAGATCCTCACACCTACAGTGCCACCCCAGCAGATCGACGAGCTATCGAAGACGCTGATCTGGTTTTATATGGCGGCTATGAGTTTGAACCTGAAATTATTCAAATGGTCGAGGCGACTGACACGCCTGCGCTTAAAGTAGCGGTGTCAGAAGTTGCCGTGCCAGACCCGCTAATGGGCGAACCTCATGACCACGGCGCGCATGCTGAAGGTGAAGCACACGACCACGCCGAAGGTGAGACGCATGACCACGCTGAAGGTGAAGCGCACGACCACGCTGAAGGTGAAGCGCACGACCATGCTGAAGGCGAAGCGCACGACCATGCTGAAGGCGAAGCGCACGACCATGCTGAAGGTGAACTAGAGCCAGATCCTCACGTTTGGCACGATGCTGAAAACGGCATCGCTATGGCGAGAGTGGTTCAAGAACAGCTTAGCGAAGTCTCGCCAGAGAATGCTGAACTGTATGAGACTAATGCCGAAGCTCTGATCGCCCAGCTAGAACAGCTTGACACCTGGATTCAAACTCAGATGGACACTGTGCCTGCAACAAGTCGCACGCTAATCAGCACGCATGATGCTCTCGGTTACTATGCTGAAGCCTATGGTCTAGAGATTGAGCCTGCGCTCGACAGCTTTAGCACTGAAGCACGGCCTTCAGCGGCCAATATCAAAGAATTAACAGAAGTTGTAGAGGCAAAGAGCGTACCAAGCATTTTTGTAGAATCCACTAGCAATCCGGGCCTGATTGAAACCGTCTCTAGAGAAACTAATATCGCGGTCTCACAAGATCCAATCTACGCCGATAGCCTGGGCGAACCAAAAACACCAGCAGCGACTTATCAGGGAATGCTGGTCACCAATACCTGCAATATTGTCAATGGCTTAGGTGGCTCGTGTGACCAAGCCGCTGCTCAAGCTTTACTGCCCGCTCAATAAGCTCAGTACTGTATGGCTCGATATGTTGGGGTGTTTGATACAAAGTCATATCCAATACCCCGTATCGGTACCAATTTCACCACACCACTTCATAGTCGTATCGCGAGAATAAATCATTGGAAACCACCTTCACCTTCGACTGGACCGGCCAAATCGCTGGCTTCAGCTTCGTTGGCAACTTCAGCTACGACTCCAGCCAAACCTATGAGGGCGGCATCGTCCGCGAAGAAGACCTCACCGACTTCGATGTCTCTTTCTTCGACCCTGACGGCACCCTCCTACGTACCTACGAAGACAACCAACTCACCTACGACCAGTTCAACTTCGCCTTCGACACCAACACCCAAGAAATTCTCCAAGACGGCTCCTTCGATGAGCCTGATGGCATTGATATTGGGGAGTACATACCTCTGTTCGATGATGCGGGAGAACGGACTGGCGCGACAGGACTCAACTTTTGGTCGGCGGCTCCAGCACCAGACGGAGTGCCTATTCCTCACGTTCACTTAACCGATTTTGGTGATGAGTTCCCTAACTTGCCGATGGGTTTTAGTTCTCACTTAGATGTTGCCTTCTTTACCCGCACCACCCAGGAATTACTTGACACAGGCGGCGTCGGTGACGCCTACGTCGACCAGCTCACTGACCTAGATGAAGTCGGAGCACGCATTCAGGTCGAGCTAGCACTGAGGATGGGCACCGACGCCGCCGAGACCCTCCTCGGCGATGCTACTGACAACACCATCAACGCCCTCGGTGGCGACGACGTCGTAGCAGGCAACCTCGGCGACGACATTATCACTGGTGGCGATGGCGACGACATTCTGCGTGGCGATCTCAATAACCGCTCTCCCCAAGACAACATCATGGGCGGTAATGACATCATCTTTGGCGGTGAAGGCAGCGATCGCATCGGTGGCAAGTCCGGCAACGACATTCTCAGCGGCGACGCTGGCGATGACTTTATCTGGGGCGACGATGGTGACGACATCATTACGGGTGGCACTGGCAACGACACGCTCGTTGGCGACAACTTCTCCAACGGCAGCGGCAGCGATCTGTTCGTCTTTGGCAGTAGCGATGGCACCGATACTATCCTCGACTTTGAGGTGGGCACTGACCGGATCGGTCTCGTCGAAGGTGAATTGTTGTTTACTGACCTGACGTTGACGCAAGACGGAGCGAATACCCTGCTGGGCATGACAAGTAGCAATGAAACATTAGCCATTTTGAACAATGTGCAAGCCTCAGCGCTAGGCGAGAGCAGCTTTGAAGTTGTTGCAGATATCTCTAATCCAGAAGAGGCAATGGCACTGATCTAGATGCTATAGCTCTGGGGCGGGCCGCCTCCTAAGCCTGCGTCAAGACAGACTAACTTTGATTATGTCAGTAGTCTTAGAGTGAATGAACCGACTACCTCACTGCAAGCGGTGGTACGTGTTTAGCGTACATATCGAAACCCACCCCGACCTCCGCTGCACTTCGGCCACCCCTCCGGCGGAGGGGACATCGGCTATGTATTTAGAGATACAGGACTTGGTTCCCTATGGGAACCGTAAGGGAGGGGTTTTCCAAGGTGTACGCTAAACAGGTACTCTAATGCATTAGAGAAACGCAAGTCACTTGGCTCGTTTTCTGAGGTTTCCTGCCTTGGTGAACCTTCCCTAGCACCGCAAAGCGATTACAGGATCGTACCGCTAGCATCGTACAACGGACGCAAGCTTCTCACCGCCGTGACACAGGGCTTCCAGCCTGAAGACTGCACCTAAAACTCAGTACCACTGCTATAGCTATTCAGGTTTTTCTGATGCAGCCGTTTTGCTGGCTACAGTACCCCGCGATCTCACGCTGGCAGAAGGATAGACTAAACGACTAAACTCCTACGCTAAACGCGCACTCATTCATGCTTGTGGCAACAGGTAGTACTGGCAACTAGTTAACAGCGCAACCCTCTTCATCGCAGGATATGTTGCCTTGCTCAGAAGCCGGTACGACGGTAAACCCACCAACTCTGAGCTCTTCAAATCCAAATTTTTTCTGCAAAACTTCGCTGAAGCTAGCAATGATATCTGGCAGTTGCTTTTCAATATCTGTTCGTAGCTGTTCAGCTTCAGGGGGAGGGGAACCAACGGTTTTGATAGTCATAATACAAAGGCTGCTCTAGGGGGCTGAATACGCTCATATTAGAAGCTCTAATACAGGCACAATAGAAACCGTCAAGAAAGTTATCGCAATCAGATCGTCTGTAGCAACTAGCCACCTGCGACTGCCGGAACGATGCTAACTTCATCACCATCTTTCAAGGCAGTTTCTTTGTTGTTTAGGAAGCGAATATCCTCACTGTTGACATAGAAATTGATAAATCGACGGAGCTCGCCTTTGTCGTCGCACAGCCGCTTTTTGATGCCAGGGAATTTGGCTTCTAGCGTATCCATCAACTCGCTAATGTTGTTGCCATCGCATTCTACGGCAGCTTCGTCTTTGGTGAACTTCTGTAGGGGGGTAGGAATGAGAACTTTGACAGACATGTTTTGATAAATTGCTGAAGTAGTAAAAAACGTAAATCTAAACCTGAGTCTGCTGCCACTCTAAACGATTCAAAGTGTTAGCTCGCTCCCAAGCCCGCTCAAAGCTATCTAGCTTGGGCTCGATTGTATGGGGCTCACCAATATAGCCGTGAACAGCTTCTTGGGTTTTCAACCCGTTGCCAGTAATAAAGACGACAGTCTTCTCGTCAGGGTTGATTTTGCCAGCTTCGACCAGCTTTTTAAGAACCGCAATGGTAGTGCCGCCTGCGGTCTCTGTGAAGATGCCTTCAGTCTCAGCTAGTAGCTTCATCCCAGCGATCACTTCTTCGTCTGTGACATCTTCAATGTTGCCGTTGGTTTTGCGAGCAACATCCAGCGCGTACATCCCATCTGCGGGGTTGCCGATGGCGATGGACTTGGCGATGGTGTTGGGCTTGACGGGCGTGATGAAGTCGCGACCCTCTTTGAAAGCTTGAGAGATAGGCGAGCAGCCTTCTGCCTGTGCGCCGCTAAAGCGAACGTCTTTGGCTTCTACCAGGTCCGTTTTGACAAACTCTTGGAAGCCCTTATAGATTTTGGTGAAAAGAGAGCCAGAGGCTAAAGGTGCAACAATGTGGTCCGGCAATTCCCAGCCGAGCTGTTCAGCAACTTCAAAGCCTAGCGTTTTTGATCCTTCGGAGTAATAGGGGCGCAAGTTGATATTAACGAAGCCCCAGCCGTGGGTGTTAGCCACTTCAGAGCAGAGGCGGTTGACCTGATCGTAATTGCCCTTGACTGCCATCAGCGTCGGGTCGTAGATCAAGGTGCCAAGAATTTTACCAGCTTCTAGATCGGCAGGGATGAAGACGCAGCATTCTAGGCCGGCATGAGCCGCGATCGCAGCCGTAGAGTTTGCCAAGTTTCCAGTGCTTGCACAAGAAACAGTCGTAAATCCTAGCTCTTTGGCCCGAGTCAGCGCCACAGAAACCACGCGATCTTTAAAGCTCAGCGTCGGCATGTTGACCGCGTCGTTCTTGATATACAGCTCTTTGAGTCCTAGCTGACGGGCGAGACGGTTGGCCTTTACCAGCGGCGTCATCCCCGTGCCAACGTCAATCGGAGTATCGGTTTCAACAGGCAAAAAGGCTTTGTAGCGCCAGATAGAATGAGGACCCGCTTCGATGATTTCTCTAGAGACCTGATTCTTGATGGCGTCATAGTCGTAGGCAATCTCTAGCGGACCAAAGCAGACATCTTCACAGACATGCTTTGCGCCTAAGCCATACTGCTCTCCGCATTCCTTACACTGCAAGGTCGTGAACGTTTTCTTGGAAAGACCTTTGGAGAGATCTTGAGAGCCGACGTGCCGATCGATAGCCTGTGTCATGGTGTGTTTCTCTGTAGTGAGAGCAGAAGGAGGGTGAAACAGGTCAACGAGCCCATTTCTAACGAAGTGGGTTGATAGTAACACGGGGGTTATCTAGCCGCAAACATACCCGACTTTTTTAGTCGGGATTAAGTGAAATCCTTTTAGATAAAGGTTTCTGCAATCCAGGTGATGTGGCCGTATTTGCTCGTGCCATTGGTTCTCTGTAGCTAATTTTGAGCTAATTTTGGACTCACTGCTTACCTGGGTTTTCTACGATGCCATTGATAGAAGCGGTACTATTGTCTGGACAAGCAGTACTTACTAGTCGAATGATACTCAGCTGCAGACGCAGTCTAGCAAGACCTCTAATAGTGATTGCGACTGAGCGAACAGGAACCAACTACTTATGTGAGCTTTTGGGCTACCATCCTCAAATTGCAGCCCGTTATGAGATTTTCTCCAACATGGGTGTCATGATGTGGGACGAAGAAGTCGAGACCCTATGCAAGGCTCAGAATTGGTCTTTTGTAGACAGAAGTCATCCTGATCTCATTAAGCGATTCAAAAAACGTCCTCGTAGAATTCTTAAGTTGATTGGAAGGCGGCTACCGTCTGAGAAGAAAATTTGTTCATTCAAGGTATTCCACGATCACCTGCCACCCAGGCAGTTAGCGCGACTAATCAAAGACTATGAGGTCATTTTTGTTACTCGTAGAGTAATAGATACTTATGTCTCGTTTGTGAAAGCAATGGAAACAGAGGAGTGGCTGCGACTAGATACCACTCAGATAAAGCCAGCGCTAAGGATCGATGATTTTATTGACTGGTACCGCAGCCGCCATCAGTACTACAAGGGGTGTGCGGATCGATATACAAGAACTCACCACAAGACGGTCACTCTCCTTAAGTACGAGGAATTCACCGATAGATCTGATCTAGAAAATCTGAAGTCTGCCTGTCAAAAGATCACTGCTGCAACAGGTATTGACCTATACATACCCAGTCAGGAGTTCGAGCTGAAAACCTGGAAACAAGATAGCAGTCAGTTGGTTGTCGACAAGGTATCAAATTGGCAAGAATTTGAAGCGCAGCTGAAGGAAAGAGGTTTACTTGAGATTGCCTTTGACTATTTTCTGGGCCCTACTGAAAGCCTGTATTCTGCCGGTCGTATCTAGCGTGGCCTAGAGCTGAGCTGATAGCTTAAAGGTATCCTTTGGCCAAGGTGAACTAATTCGAGAGTTTCAACGTCAGTTGATCTCTAGTTGAGATCGTAGTGATGCATCAACTTGCTGGTGGACAATACTACGAACTAAATCGAGGCGATCGCCTTCAAAAGTCTTCCAGCCTAAGCTCCTTAGCGTTACTCGTCGTATTACCCGAAAAATCAGCACCTGCCCGAACAGCGTAAAGGCTCGAATGGTGCATTCTGGGTCGTCAGCTGGCTTATTAAGTATCTGGCTGATTAAGGCTGAGCAAGGTCTAATAGTTTTCTGAACCACTTTTTCGTTGAGAATATCAAAAACGGAGGAGGGTTCCATCAGCTCTCGCAGAATGAATTGAGACCAGATCTCGGGCCTATCGGTTGAGACTAGCGACGTTACAAAAGCATCAAATAGCTCATGCATCAGGTCTAATACTTGTTCTGTAGAAAATGTTGAGGTGCCTGCCTTATGATCGATTAGTGCGATCGCAGCCTCAATTTCTGGATCATACAAATGAGCAGCTATATGCTCAGCAACAGCGTGGTAGAGTCCTTTTTTATTGTCAAAGTAATAGGGAATAGCCCCTAGATTCACGCCTGCTTTCTCGACGATGCTACGTGTGCTAGCTGCTTCATAACCATGCACTCCAAATATTTCGATACCAGCGTCTATCAGGCGCTGGCGAGCCTCTTCACCCCGCTGCTGACCACTGGATTGAACGGATTTAGACTTGCTCACGGTTTTCTATATCAGTAATCTAGCAGTGAGAAAACGCTTCCACACCAACCAGATTGCCTACCTTACTACTACAGCTTTGGCTATATATACAATCCGCGCTTAGCTCAAGCGATATCAAGAAGCTGTACCCTTTGTCATATATAGCGCTAAGCGCGTAGCAATCCACTAATGCATCAGCGGATTGCTATAGCTTACTATAGCGTTTGCCACTTTTCTCCACATGCTCCCTAGCGGTGAAACCCCTATCATAAAAGAGTAAAGTGGTCGGCCAGGGTATGGGTGCATCCGATGCTAGCGATACATCAGCAATTCTCTCTATGTAGACGATAAGATATCTGTTGCTCGTTTTTCTTTTGAGGCTTTTCTGCTTCGATCTTGTCGATGCATTATCAGATAAGCCGCTGGTGTAAAGTACAGTGCAAGCAGGGGAGAGCCTCCAATGCCGCCCGCGATCGCAACTGACAAAGGATGCCAAAACGGATCGCCCGACAGCAGCAGCGGCACGAATCCAACCATCGTCGTGATGGTTGTGGTGAGAACATGACGGGTAGAGCGCATGACGACATTTTGAATAGCGTTGCGATCGCCCTGACTAGCCAGTTCATCCTCATTCACAGCCGAGAGCACAATAATGCCTCCATTGATCGCAATTCCAATTAGGCCCATTGTGCCAACAATCGCCATAAAGCCTAGCAAAGAACCAAAAGCCCATAGCGAAAAGAGCGCCATGCCAACAGAGCCAACGCCGATCGCCGCCACAATACCCGCTGAACGAAAACTGCGAAGGGAAAGGACTAGGGCAGTTGCCATCGTAACTAGCAAAAGTCCAACAGAACCCAATAGATCGCCAGTCGCATCGCTACTCTCGGCCTGTTCGCCACCAATTTCGGTTGTGTAGCCAGGAGGCAGATCGAAGCCTTGTTCTTCCATGGCGCTCTGAAAGTCTGCGAGCACCTTAGAAGGCAAAACGCCAGCGGTAATGAAAGCCTGCACGGTGTTCACTCGCTGCTCGTTGCGATGAGCGATCTGCGAGAGCTGTGGCACAATCTTAAACTCTCCAAGCGCAGAGACAGTTCTAAACTTACCGTCTTGTGCTGATGCCGTTAGACTAGGCTGTAGATTCAATGATTCGATCTGAGCGAGGTTGCCGTGATCGCTGTCTGTAATCTGTACGCGCACAGGCAGATTTTCCGTCGATTCGAGAATAGATCCACCGACTGCGCCTTCTAGCGTTGCCTGCAGTTGCTGAGCCACTTCCGCGTTAGAAACACCTGCTAGGCGGGCCTGTTCTTCATCGATCTGCAGCGCTAACTTAGGAACGGTTGCTGTCAAGTCATCCCGGACGTGGACAACATCAGGAACAGTCGTCAAAATTTCTCGGACTTCAGCGCCTATTGCTCTGAGTTCTTCAATATTAGGTCCGTATATTCTCAGCTCTACAGGCGCATCAAAAGGGGGACCTTGTTCCAACTGGCGCACCAGCACCCTCGCATCAGGCAATGCTAGATTAAGATCCGCTTGAATTTCTCGAATCAGCGCTGTGACATTATCGGAAGAGTTGAGCTGGACTAGTGCCTGCGCGTAGTAAGGTGAATTTTCTCTAGTACTGCTGATGTTGTAATAGAACTTGGGTGAACTTTCGCCGATGAACCAGTGAACTTCGACGACTTGTTCGTAGTCTAGGAGTAAGTCACGGGCCTGCATAACCTGTTCTTTGGAGTTTGCGATCGCTGTCTCTTGAGAAAATTCAACCTCTATCTGAAACTGATCGCGGGCCAAAGCGGGAAAGAATTGAGTCTCTAAGCTACCTGCTTGAATAAAACCTACCGCCGGAATCACCATTGTCAGCACGATAGCAAATACGGGCTTTGCTAAAGCTCGCTTGACTGTCCACCGATAGAAATCACCCAATCGCCGGGGGCTCCAGCCATCGTTCCACCAAGCGCCCGGCTTCATCAACAGCCTAAAAAATCTTTGAAAGGCATTGAGAGAACTCTGTTGTTTCATCTTTTCAATATCTGCCTCGCTTTCACCCAAAATCCTACCTGCCAGCGCAGCGATTACTGTCAAAGAAAGCACAAGCGATGCTCCAATAGAGAGAATCACCGTCATTGCAATAGAGCCGACAAACTCGCCCGCCCCTCCTGGCAAAAGCGCAATTGGTAGAAACGTCATCATTGTTGTCAGCGTAGATGCGAACAGCGGGCCCTGAAGATATTTCACTGTACTGACAACCGCTTTTTCGGGTTGAACGCCGTGCTTCAGCTCTACTTGAATCTCGTCAACGGCCACTACCGCGTTATCAATCAGCAGACCTAGCGCAATGATCAATCCAGCCACAGATATCTGATGAATGGGAATACCAATGGCGTTCATCAGTCCCAATACAGCGCAAATACTCAGCGGCAACGCTGTGCCTACGATCAGCGAACAGCGCCACCCCATCGTGACAAAGGTGACTACAACCACTAGAGCAGCGCCGAAAACCAGATTAGAGATTAGTTGTCCAAGCCGAGCATCCACGTACTCGCTTTGGTTGAGCAAAATCGATAAGGAGACTCCACCAGGTAGCTGGGCGCGAAAATCTTCTATTTGATCGAGCATACTGTCGGCCCATCGGTCAATTCGCTGACCAGGACTCATCAGAATCCCATAGGCCACTGCTGGCTTACCGTTGACAAAAGCTAGGTCAGTAGCAGGGGTTCTAACACCCCGAGTGACCCTCGCAACATCTCCTAGGCGGGTGAATCGCCCTCTATTGGATTGGATCGGAATCTGACGAATTTGCTCTAGAGAGCTGAGCTCGCTATCTATCTCAATGGCTAAGTTCTCGTTAGGGTTTCGGAGCTGCCCAGCCGTCACTTTGGCATCGCTTTGTTCAATCTGCTGAGCCAACTGCTGAGCGCTCAGCCCCACAGCAGCCAAATCGGGCGCACTAATTTCGACGCTGATTTCTTCAGATGGAACGCCAAATTCTGCAACCTCTTCAGTGCCTGATACGTCCCGCATCTGAATCTCAAACTCTTCACCAAAGCGTCGCAGTATGGCGTAGTTCGGTTCGCTGTCTTGGTCCCAGGTAAGCGCCGTAATCATCGCATAGGCCCTAGTTTCGGTCGCTTCCAGCTCAGGTTCGAAGACCCCTTGCGGGAAAAGACCATTCGCATCTTCGAGTTTGTCTCGCAGTCTCGACCAAACAGGTTCAGACTCTTCAACAGACTCTTGCAGCTCAACAGCTACTGCTGAAAATCCAACCCTTGAGGTTGACGTGATTGTCTTCACTTCTTCAATCTCGGCAGCTTCAGACTCTATAACTTCTGTCACCAGCGCTTCTACTCGTTCGGCGCTAGCGCCTGGGAATAGCGTATTGATGACAGCAACCCGAGACACCTGAGTAGGATCTTCTTGCCTAGGCAAAGCCTGAAAAGAAGAATAGCCCCATGCCAAAAGAATAACAATTGTCAAAACGAGCAGTCGGACATTACGGAAGAAAGGACGAACCATAGAATTTTCGATTGATTTTGCTGTTTCTTGTGATAATTCGTGTGGTCAGTAGTTTTGGCAAAGACAGCTATAGCAAGTAGGGATGCATTCTGATTTGGTGGGAAGAGTTGCCCGTTGCTCTGTAACAGTTTCAGCCGACGAGAATGTCATAAGCAACTCTTCGAAAGCTACAGTTCACAGCTAAACCGGGCTTATTCATCTGAAATTAGAGTGACTGCTTGTTCTGGCACCAAGCGATGAACGCCGCTAGTGACGACCTGATCTCCCGGCTGCAAGGTGCCTCTCACAAGAACGCGGGTACTGGCGTCGGAGTCCATACCTATCGTCTCTTGTTGAATAATCTCTACTGAGCGCTGTTCGACAATAAGAGAACTATCAGCCGACACTACTACATAGCAGGTCCAAAGCCCGCGAATTCCCTGCGTCAGCGCCCTTCTCGGCAACCAAAATCCTTCAGTGTTCAAGGTTTCGTCGATTGTCAGTCTTGCTGTTTGACCCGGCTCCATTTCGCCGATGGCGGTTGCATCTAGGGTTAGCACTATCGTTTGAGTGCGTGTACTAGAATCTATCTGCGGCAAGATTGCGGCCACTTCAGCAGCATACGGCTGGTTGTTAATGCGGATTGTTTTGATATCACCGACCGGCACCTGATCGACGATGTTAGCAGGAACACCAATACGCGCTTCTAGCTCGGCAGCTTCTACTAGCTCAATAACGGCCTGCCCAGCACCTACTACTGTGCCTTCATCTATCCTGCGTTCGGCAACAATTCCATCAAAAGGCGCGGCGATCGCACTTTTTGAGAGGTTGACATCAATATCTTCTAGCTGCGCTTCTAGCTGGCTGACGACTGCTCGCTGTGCCTCTATTTGCTCGAACCGAGTGCCATTTCGCAGCTCTTCTAGGCGACTACGTGCCTGGTCTAGCTTGGCCTGTAGCGAATTAGCACCAAAGGAAAACTCGTCTAGCTGTTCTCGGGCGATCGCACCCCTTTCATACAAAAATTCTCGTCGCTGCGTTTGAGTCTCTTGCAGGCTTAGCTGCTGTTCTAAATCTCTAACCGCAGCTTCGGCGATCGCAATATCTTCTGCTCTAGCCCCATTTTGTAGCTCACTTAGGCGGGCGATCGCCTGGGCTCGCTGTGCCCTAACCTGAAGCCGCTGCGTTTCCAGATTGCGAATATCTAGCTTTGCCAGCGTTTCACCAGTGCGAACTCGCTGTCCCTCATCTACCAGGACCTGAACCAGCTCTCCACCGCGCTCAAAACCAAGCTCGCTATTGCGAAGCGCCGCAATTTCTCCAGTGTAAATACGCGGCACCTGATATGACGAGATTTGTTTTGCTTCTATCGTCTCGACTGGCAGCGCAGTGGCCTGTGTAGAGGCGGTTTCTGCCGGCGCATCAGCCACCAGTTGGTAGCCAGCTATCCCACCCAGCGCAACTAAAAGTCCGGCTGCGCCTAGCAAACCATATCGAACCCAAAGAGGCTGACGCCTCAGAGAGGCTGGCCACTGCGATGTTCTGGAAACCGAGTCAGATTTTGTGGGCTGGGCTGGGAAGGCATCAGAAGGAGCGGATTTGGAGTTCATAGCATTTATCAGTTCGTCAGCGTAGGCAAAAGTTAATCAATCGATTGATTAACTTATTAGAGCGCATGACTAGACAAAATGCAACGCTTTATCCATGGGATAACCAGGTCAGATCTGTGGCATAGGCTTTGACAGTTGACTGTCGGCAAAATCCAAGCCGGTACCGCACGATAGTGCCAATGTTTATTGTCTTGAGGCCAAGGCAATAAGTTACGCTATGCTGATTGGCACGTTTTGAGCAATGCAGTACTCCGCAGAAAGTCTAAGAGAATTACTACACGACGTTGAACATGAGCACAATCTCAGCGTGATCTATGGATTGGAATCAGGCAGCCGCGCTTGGGGATTTGAGTCGCAAAATAGTGATTATGACGTTCGCTTTCTCTATGTTCGGCCTATTGACTGGTACCTCTGCCTTGAGAAACGCCCTAATACGCTAGAGCTAGAAACCTCTAGCGACCTTGACTTCAGCGGTTGGGATCTAAGGAAAGCCCTTCTGTTCTTGCATAAATCTCATCCTGTTTTGTTGGAATGGTTGCGATCGCCTATTATCTACGTTGAACACTCAGCAGTAGTTCAACAGATGAGAGAGATTGGAGAAAAATTCTTTGCTCCAAGAGCGTCAATATACCACTACGTCGGCTGGGCTGAGCGCACGCTTCACCGATACTTTCAAAAGCCGGATGTAGCCGCAAAACGCTATCTCTATGTCATTCGTCCAATCCTGTGCTGCCGCTGGATTCAAATTGTTGGTGAACAGCCGCCTCTACAGATACAGCCGCTTATCACAGATATTGATATGCCGACTGAAGCAAAGATAGCCTTGAGAACTCTGATTGAGAAAAAACGAGCAGGCTACGAACTTGATGCGGTAGGCAGAATACCAGCTTTGGATCGTTATGTCTACGAGACTTTGCCTCAAATCAAAGACTTCCTTTCTACACTGTCTAAACCCGAGCGCGTTCCCTTCGAGCGCTTAAACCTACTGTTTCGTCAAGCAATAGAAGCATATTCAGCAGAGTCATCGTAGAAGAACATACAGAGTCCTATTGAGAAGTTAAAGTGTACGGATAAACTATCTCTACTAACAACGTTGGTCATGCCAAGATCGTCTCCCTATCAGCCCTTTATCTTTCGTTTGATTCACGCTGTCCACGGCATTTTGGTTCTAGCATCAATAGCTACTGGGTTCTGGCTTTACAATACTTGGGACGCTCGATTTGGTCAGTTGCCTTTACCTGAAGCAGGGAGTGACTGGTTCAAAATTCACCACAACATCGGTCAAGTAGTCACGGTTGTTTTTGCTGTTTTTTCTCTCTACAGCTTGTTTGCTGGAAGCCAGCGATTGATTCAGCCTAAGTCTATCAAGCAGCTATCTCACGTAGACAAACCATCTGGACAGTACGCGCTCCATCGGCTAATTAATACGGGGCTGCTTGGAATGCTGATCCTGTCGCTGGTCTCAGCTAGACAGTTTGGGGGTGCAAGAGTGCTGGTAGAAGGTGAGTGGAACGATGTGTGGTACAGCTTACACTTATTCGCCTGGGCCTCAATGGTTGTGCTGGTGCTATCGCATATTTTGCTGTCATTTAAGATTGGCGGCTGGCCTCTAGTGCGTTCTATGGTGGATAGTCGCATCCGCCCCAAAGATAGCCCAAAGCAGTGGCCGCAGCGCTTAACACGCTGGTTTCAGTCTCTATCTAGATGAGAGATTTAGACAAAAGTATTGGATTTACTCGGTGAAATCCCAGGCGGTCATGTTTTCTTCTAGATGGGCAATTGAGGTCGTGCCGGGGATAACGATGATATTGGGCGATCGCATCAACAGCCAAGCCAAGGCCCCTTGAGCTGGCAATGTTGCCCCTTTCTTCATAGGATTAGCGCCTAGCGGCCCGTAGGGAATAAACGCAATGCCTTTTTCTGCCGTGTAGTCTACGAGTGAATTCTGTTCTTGTTCTGCCTGGTTAAATCGATTTTGAATAGAGGCAATCGGCGCGACAGACAGCGCCCGGTCTAGCTGCGCTCGGTTCACATTCGAGAGTCCAATAAAGCGAATTTTTCCTGCTGCTTGAGCTTTCTGTAGCGCTGCTACCGACGCTTCGAGCGGCGTGTTTGGATCAATTCGATGCAGCTGAAAAAGGTCTATTCTATCTACCCTGAGATTTTTCAAAGCATCGTCAATTTGCCGAGTGAGCGTAGCCGCCGAGCCATCTACCTGAATATTGCCAGGTGCTGGTTTGTCGATACCGCCTTTGGTGGCAATCACCGTTTGGGAGTTTTGTAAGTCAATAGCTTCTCCGATGAGTCTATCCACATGCTCAGGGCCATATGATCGCGCTGAATCAAAGAAATTCACGCCTAGTTCTACAGCCCGACGTAAGAGTGCTTTTCCATCCTCCCACTGCGGGTATGGGCCAAAATTACCGGGTTGCCCGGTCAGGCGCATCGCTCCATAGCCTAGGCGGTTGACTGATAATTCGCTGCCGAGCTGAAATGTTCTGTTGATTGCTGTCATAGTGAATGTTTCTCTTTCAAAGTTGCTTAAATTCAATATGCCAGTTCAAAAGGATATTTGGTAGACGATTAATAAAAATAGCTGTTATTCTTTTTGTGTATGAACGAAGCTATTGTCTCAAGCCTGTGAGCAAATCATTAGATCGATTAACGCTGCTGCAAACATTTGTGCGGATTGTTGATGCAGGCAGTATCAGCGCGGCTGCTCGCGATTTGGGGTTGTCTCAGCCATCGGTTAGTCGCCAACTAGCTGAGCTAGAGTCTCGCTTTCAAGCTCAGCTGATTCAACGGACTACGCATTCTCTTTCGCTGACAGCAGCCGGGTCGGAACTATTGGCAGATGGACGGCGACTGCTAGATGATTGGGAGGCATTGGAAGAAAAGCATATAGAAACTGGCGAGACACTGCGAGGCGGGTTAAAGGTTGTCGTCCCTGTTGCGCTTGGACAGCTCCACTTGATGGATGCTGCCCTTCAGTTTCAGCAACAGTACCCGCTGGTTTCCTTCTCTTGGCAACTAGAAGATGGCAACATTCGGTTTTCGGAAGTAGGTTGCGATTGCTGGATTAAGATCGGCCCGGTTCTAGATCATTCTCTCCATGTGGAGCCGTTGGGCGAAGTAGAGCGGATGGTAGTGGCTACTCCAAAGGCGATCGCGCAACTTCCCCCCATAGAAACGCCACAAGCCTTAGCCGAGCTTCCCTTCATCGCGCTCGACCCTTTTGAAGGTAGAAAAATCCCACTGAAAAACTCACTAGGCAAAATAATTTCAATCACGCCGCCTATTCGAATGAGTACGAACAGTATCTTCGCCCTACACCGGGCAGCCTTAGCTGGATTAGGATTGGCCGTCATGCCGCACTGGCTAGTCAAGACAGAGCTAGAAAGCGGACAGTTGATAGATGTACTGCCAGAATGGAGAGCGCCGAAATTGGCAGTACATCTTGCCTATCTACCTGGGCGACACCAGCCGAGGCGGTTACGCAGTTTTCTAGAAGTAGTGAGAGCGGCGGTATCTGGGATTCTATAGCCAGAAGAGAAACAGGCTAGATTCATAGTTATTTTCGGAAGATGAGAGATACGCTAGATTGAAGAGAATTTGCTGTATGACTTATGAATGGGTACGGCTCGCTAGAGAAATTGTTCCGAAGCTGGCGCGAGCGTAGTATGCTTGGCCGGGTGATACTGATGGTGGTGGGAAGCGCGATCGCAGCTACCGCATGTAGTCCTCATAGCAGCATTCAAGATAGCAGCATTCAAGATAGCGAAATTGTAGAAACCGCGCCTGCTGAAACTACTGAAACAACAGCCAATATTGAAACCATCAACAGCACTGATACTTTTGACGTCTCTGACTGTCAGTTCTATACGCAGTATGCTCTTGGTGGCACAGAAGAAATAGATTCACCCCCTTCTACTCTCTCGGTTACCCAAGGCAAAGTGAGCTTGAGTCAGGTGATGTGGGAAGGCGCACCTTGTGTGCAAACGTCTGAGGCTTTATATAGTCCCGACGGTAGTCAAATTGCGACAGGGAGTGTTGATGGCGTCGTCCGACTGTGGGATACGACAGGCAATCAGCTAGTATCGCTATCGCCTTTCGACGGGCCTACTTGGCGAATCTCAAAGCTGTGGTACAGCCCTGATGGTTCTCAGCTAGCGATCGCGGGTGGCAGATATCACGCTCTCACACTTTGGAATTTAGGTGAAAGAATAGGAGAGAACTCAGAAGGAGATCTAGAAGCAGTCAATACCATTGACTTCCCAAACACAAATGGAGGAAGTATAAATGTGGAATACAGCCCAAACTCACGGCTGCTCGCTATCTTCGGTCTTGATGATGTCGTCAGCCTTTGGAATTTAGCAGGCGATCGCATTGCACCCTTGACTTATCCCAGTCAGCCAATTTCCCTAGCTGTAGACTTCAATCCAACTAGCGACAGAATCATCGCCGACGGCAGGGATGGAACCGTTCGGCTGTGGGATACAACAGGAAACCAGCTAGCCGTGTTACGCGGACACAAAGGAAACTTTGAACAGATTACCTACAGCCCTGATGGTCGTCAGATCTTGACACTGATGGGAGATAATGTTGCTCGCCTATGGGATGCCCAGGGTAACTCGCAAGGAACCTTAAGCAACTACTCACAAAAAATCGTGCAGCTAGTCTATAGCCCAAACAGTCAAAAGATAGTGACAGGTGCTCACAAAGGTGAGGCGGTTCTATGGAATTCATTAGGGCACAAGCTGGCGGTATTAGAAGGGCACTCACAAATAGTTTCTCACGTAATGTTTAGCCCTGACGGTCAGCAAATCGCCACTGCGAGCCCGGAAGAAAGTATTGTTCGCCTATGGGACACCAAAGGCAATCTATCAGCCGAGATAGAGGCCCATACTGGAGGCGTCACCAAGATGCAGTATAGTCCGAACGCTCAGATGATAGCGACAGGCGGACGCGATAACGCCGTGCGCTTATGGGATAGAGCAGGCAATCCGCTAGCCGCTATAGAAAGTACGTCTGAAGAGGATAGCCTGGTCCCTTTTACCACCCTTAGCTTTAGTCCACAAAGCGATCAGCTATTAGTGATAGGACCGTTGAATGACGCTGTTTACCTGTGGAATGTTGACTCTCATCGGTAAAGCATAGACTGATTCGATCAATTGCACGTCAATCTCACGTTAGTAAGCTCCAGCTCAAACAGCCTGGTCTCTGTATGGAATGTGTGCTTCCTAGCATTGCTAAATCTTGCAAGCTTTTGTCGTGTATAGAAATCTTCTATCTTCTAATTGGAACTGTAATGCTTTCATCTTATTTCAAAATGGCATAGTGCTTATGCTGTTTTGAAATAGAAGAGACTGTAGCAGGCCATACAGAATATGTCTGTCTGCAGTTGGTAGCTTTATCGATGAA
Organism: cf. Phormidesmis sp. LEGE 11477; assembly: GCF_015207105.1. Classification (GTDB taxonomy): domain Bacteria; phylum Cyanobacteriota; class Cyanobacteriia; order Phormidesmidales; family Phormidesmidaceae; genus Phormidesmis. Next base: position 25,593 of record NZ_JADEXO010000044.1, on the reverse strand, counting down.
TAGAAATGAGATTAGTGAATAGAAAGTAGCGCCTAGAAGTTTTGTGAGGAGGCCCACTTTGGTTGCTTTCAGCGCAGCTACGGCTTAGAAGCACAGATGCTCTATTGAAAGGATGTGCTAAAAAAATGTGCTGAAGAAACATACGTCCTGTAGATTCATCAAATTCAAGCTTTAGCTCCAGGACTGGCAAAGAGGACAGCCGATTCGGGCTTTTCTGTTTTGACTATTATCCAAACACTGGCATCCAAACACTGAGAGTTTAAAGGCGAAATTGTGGCAGGAGTCTTTTCTTTCAGCGGTCGATATCTTATTTTACACATCGCCTGGTTTGCGTTTTTTTTGACCTTTTGTGGTTTGGTTCAATTTTTTGCCTTTCTCTTAACAGCAATCGCCACCGAGTTCGGACTAGAGCCCCTATATTCGAGCGATCGCATACCGCAATATGGCCCTGACAATGCCTGCTCTCATTGTTGTCGGTACGATTCTAGACCGCTGTGGTCCACACAATATCTATTTATGTCTGTTGATACATGCGGCATTTCCTAGCCCTTACGACGAGCAGTGAACAATTAAAGAGGATTTCTCGTGGCCACTCAACTCGACCTAGCCCCCTCAAAAGCACAGACAAAAGACTCTGGCGATCCAGACGAAGATCGTCTGCTCACCTACCCACAGCTTGTTCTTTGCGCTGTGGCAATTGGCACTGTTGGCGGATTGGTTACCACCTGCTACTACTTTGTATTAGAGGCGATGATGCACGGCGTTTGGCAGACGCTGCCAGGACGAGTCACCCCCCATTTCCCAAACTGGCTGCCGGCTAATCACTATGTCTGGATTGCCACGACGGTTGGGGGCTTTTGTGTGGGTCTGGTGCTTTACTTGATGGGTCGTCCTGGAGAGATGGCTCAAGTTATTGACGATGTGCATCAGCCTGGCCGAATCAACATAAATAAAACGCCCGCCATGGTGATTGCCTCGCTGTTGGCAATCACTGCCGGTGGCAGTGCGGGGCCAGAAGCACCGCTAGTGCAGGTGAATGGTAGCTTTGGCAGCTGGCTGGGAGACAGGCTTAATCTCTGTAAGACTAATGTGAGGGTGCTGACGTTTTGCGGCATGAGTGCGGCGCTAGGGGCCTTTTTTGGAGCGCCTATTGGAGCGGCAATATTTGCGCTAGAGATTCCCCATCGTAGAGGATTAGAATACTACGAGGCGGTTACACCCGCTATTATCTCCGCGATGCTCTCTTTTGCTATTTTTAGAATTAGCACAGGTATTACCATTGGCGGCTTTTATCACTTTGAATCGGTGCCTGAGCTAACGCCTATAAATTTGTTCGAGGGCCTTATTTTAGGGGTGATCGGATCAGGTGTTGCGGTAATGTTCATCTATATTTTTCGCTTTATCGGCCACCTCTTAGAGCCGCTTGAGCACAATATGATTGCCCTAGCTACGCTGGGCGGCCTGTGTATCGGTTTAATTGCTTTCTTCTTTCCCCAAACGCTATTTTTCAGTGAGGATCAAATTCACACCGTGATTGAAACTGGCTCGACGCTGGGTGTCACCATGCTGCTACTAATTGCGGTGGCTAAGATGTTTGCGATTAGCTTTACGCTGCATTCAGGTTTTTTGGGGGGATTTATCTTTCCTCTGTTCTTTATTGGCTCTAATGTCGGGCTAGCGATCGCAATTACATTTTCTCAGGTTCATCCGACAGTTGGGATGGTCTGCCTGATGGCAGCAGTGAATGTAGCAGTCACCAAAACGCCCGTAGGCACGAGCATTATTCTTAGTGTACTGTCGGGCACAGCCATGCTGCCGGTGATTGTAGTTTCTAGCTTTACCAGCTTTGTTTTAACAGGTAAGATTGCCATGATTGGGACACAGCGATCGCGCCGGATCGGTGAAGCACGGCCTCAGTTTTGGGCTCAAAATGGCTTTTTAGCAGGTTTGCAGCCGGTCAATCAAGCCTCTGTAGAAAAAGTGTTAGTAGATTGAGGCGGTAGACTTCACTGTAACGGTAGTTTTCTTAATTGAATGATCTAAAGTCTTTGAAATAGGGCACTTGCCGCCGTTTCTGTTTTCTCTCTTTGAGGCTTAAAGGTTATATAGAGAATTTTGATAAGCCTTCGCCACAGCGCAACTTTTGAACGCAATTTTTGACTGTGTAACAGGGCTAGCAGAATTCATTTATCAGGTTGTATACCTTGAAAGACAGAATTAGCATATCTCAAAGACCTGAATGGGTTGTTGTAACTCGCATACAAGAGGTTGTTTGAAAGATAAGTTTCGCTACCTAATTTACGGGATGCTTGCTTTGGTCGAGCTATACGTAAGCTGATATACCTGATTTCGTCTATCCAAAATTAGCTGCTTACTCATCCTCGAAACATTCTCCAAGCTTGTTTCAAAAATAGGCAATCGAAATTCTACCAAGTCAGGCGAGTTTTTGCGCTCATCTGTGGTTCAACATTTCAGCTTGTGCGCGCTATTTTAGTCAAGCTTTTTCTTCACTTGCTTTTACCTGTCCTCGTATAGTAAGGAAACTTTAATATGCTTCGAAGGTTATTATCATTCAGTGGTCGATACCGTATTCTCCATCTAACATGGTTTGCCTTTTTATTGTCTTTTGTTGTTATCTTTAACGCTGCTCCGCTTGCCGGAGGGATTATAGAAGAGTTTCAGCTAAGCGAGCTGCAATTTCGGACAATGCTGCTGTGCAACTTAGCGCTAGCAATTCCGTTTCGGATCATCTTCGGTATGCTGATAGACCGCATCGGGCCTCGGATTGTTTTTTCGGGTGTTCTCGTTTATTCCGCCATTCCCTGTATTGCATTTGCCTTCGCACAGGACTATAACCAACTGCTTTGGAGCCGTCTAGCGATTGGCGTGGTTGCAGCAGGATTCGTTGTGGGTATTCGCATGGTGGCGAACTGGTTTCCGCCGGCAGAAATCGGCTTTGCGGAAGGAATTTACGGGGGCTGGGGCAACTTTGGCTCTGGTGTAGCTGCGATTGTTCTACCGCTGATCGCAACCGGGGCAAGCTTTTTCGTGGGTACGCAAAGCAGCTGGCGATACACGGTCGCCCTTAGCGGCGTCGTGGCAGCAGCTTATGGCGTGTTCTATTTTTTCAACGTTCAAGATACGCCCCCCGATAAGGAATTTAAAGCAGCCAAGCATCCGGGTGCCATCGAAGTGACGACTCGAAGAGACTTCTGGTTAATGACAGCGTCGAATCTCCCTCTCTATATTGCTTTAGGCGTCGTAGCTTGGCGATTTGCTGTGGTTGAGGCGCTAAATCCAACAGCAGTTGTTGTCATCTGTATAGCGCTGTTCTGTTTATACCTGTTCCAAACTTACTGGAACTGGAGAGTAAACAAACAGTTGATGGCAGGCCAGAAACGCTATGCCCCCGAAGAGCGCTACGATTTTACCCAAGTCGTCTTGCTAAATTTGACCTACTTTGTCTGTTTTGGCTCAGAGCTAGCCGTTGTCTCAATGATACCGCTGTTTTATCTGACAACCTTCAACCTGTCTGTAGCGCTAGCGGGAGCAGTGGCTTCTAGCTATGCCTTTATGAATCTATTTGCCCGTCCAGGGGGTGGTCTGATCTCTGATACCATCGGCAGTCGGAAATGGACGCTGGTAATATTACAGGCGGTTACAGGCGTTGGCTATCTGACAATGGGCCTGATCAACGTTGGTTGGTTGCTGCCAATGGCCATTGGCGTAACAATGTTTGCCTCTTTCTCTGTCCAGGCAGCAGAAGGGGCGACCTATGCAATCGTTCCTCTAATCAAAGAGGAGATTACGGGTCAAATCGCTGGCAGCGTGGGTGCCTGGGGCAACGTAGGTGGAGTAGCTTTCTTACTTCTTTTCAGTTTCTTGCCTACAGGCGACGCTGGCAACAGGATTTTCTTCTCGACAATGGGAATTAGCAGCTTAATTATGTTCTTTCTGCTCTGGTTCTTTCTCAAGGAACCTACCAGCACTCATGGGGAAGAAGAATTGGAGCTGCAGCCGTCAGTCGCTTCTAGTCAGCCAGTAGGCAAATAATCGCCTACTAGAGCGAAAGCAAGCATACGGTTTTGCCCGTCTGAAGCCATTGTGTCTTCTAGTAGATTCGTATGCTTGTGCCACACTTTTTCCACTGCTATTTTAAATCTAGACCGCGCTAATCCTTTTCGCCCAGAACTTTCCAGAGTTCAGCTTCGCTACTGTAGATCGGTTTAGTCGTTAGTTTAATCGCATCAGACGAAGCGCAAACAATTGGGGCCAAGCCCATGGCAACTGAAAAGGTCAAAACCAGCGAAGCGAGTAGTGTTTTCTCTTTGAAGCTTAAAGCTCTTAGGTAGATAGGAACATACAGCACATCGTCGGACATCTTTTGGGACTTCATCTCAACCTCTTGAATTGCCTAATGATCTCTCAAGAAATCGCATGCTCAATTGAGCATTGAGCAAATAGATCACAGCTATAGAAATGATACCAAAAAGTAGCGGTTGTTACTATTTTTCTTAAGAGAAAGCATTACTCAACACGTTTTTTGAGTTGTGGAGATGCTCATATCGCTTGGCAGAATACCGCCTTGACTGAGCAGGTTGGCTACTTCGATGAAAAGCCTCGACGGTACATATGACTATTTCGACGGATACGATCATCTCAGCCTCACTGCCAGTCCAACAATTCTCGAATCTGATTGGCGATCTGTTCCGGTTCAAACGGCTTTAAAATCACACCTACCCCTAGAGCCTCAAGCTGCTTACGCTCAACTTCTCTTGCCTGAGCGGTGAGGAAAACCACCGGAATATGCTGGGTTGCGGCCTGAGCTTTTAGCTGGTGAAATAGGGTAATGCCATCTATTCCTGGCATCATCACATCTAGTAAAATCGCGTCGGGCTGCTCAGCTTGCGCTATACTCATGCCTTCTTCCCCAGAGGCAGCAGCTAAGACGACCCATTTGGCTGTTAGTTCTAGCGATGCCTTGAGAATAATCCGAATTGCCGCTTCGTCATCGACTATCAAAAGCCGCTGAGGTTTCTCGATTTCTACAGCTCGAACCTCTAAAACTGGGTCATCTGAAACGTTGTCGTCTTTTATAAGCTGTTGGCTTGAAGTGTGATTATCTTGCCATGGTTTAGCTGACGGTGGCATGGCTGTTTTGCTGTTCACGTCTAGATTCACGTCTGGATTGTTCACATTTAGTTGGCAGCGTAAAGTAAAAGCAGCTTCCTTTTCCTGGCTGACTTTCCACCCAGATTCTACCATTGTGCTGTTCAACAATGTTTTGACAAATACTCAAGCCTAGTCCTGTGCTGCCTGCCTTTGTAGTTTCGATTGGCGCGTTGGTTTCGGCGCTTGTTTGGATATAGCAGCGATCGCCTTGAACAAACCGCTCAAAGATCCTATAGCGCTGGTCAGGAGAAATACCTATTCCCTGATCGCAGATGGTAAAAAGGGCAGCGGCTTCGCTATATTTGGTCGTATTTAACTCAGTCGTATTTAACTCAGTCGTATTTGACTCATAAGAGGTCTCTCTTAGAAAAGTGTCTTTTATCTTCTCTTCTGTATTTAATCCTGTTTCTCTATCTAATCTGACTTCTCTGTTTGATGCTACTAGAGCGACGGTAATTTTGACGGTAGAGCCAGTAGATGAAAACCGGATAGCATTATCAAGTAGGTGAGTAAATACCTGAGTAAGGCGATCGCTATCGGCCATGATTTGGACGCCTTCATCTACAATCTCTAACTTGATACCTTTCCTTTTCACTAGAGTGTCAGATAGCTCTAAAACCTGTTTGGTTAGATCTCGCGTATTGATCAATCGTTTTTGAAAAAGCGCCATGCGCGACTCTAGCCGTTCTAGCTCTAAAATGTCGGTGACTAATCTGACTAATCGCTCAGAGCTTTCTGCGGCAACTTGCAATAGATACTGGCCCTGCGCTGATTCACTTTGAACAATTCCTTGAGACAATAGCTTGATACCGCCATGAATCGATGTCAGCGGCGTCCGTAGTTCATGGCTGACCATAGCAATGAACTCGCCTTTTAGCTGTTCGATTAGAATCTGCTCGGCAGTACTCCCTGAAGCACTATTTTTTTGATTTTCTTCTCTGGTAAACTCTTCTTTCGCGACCTCTGCTTCACCAGTTCCTGCTTCGGTGATTTTTTGCTTTGGCGCTATCAGCCGCGCATCATTAGGATACAAGCCTTGCTTCAGACTATGCTGCGTAACTGCGCCGATCACTTTTCCAGCAGCATCTACAACAGGTAAATGGTATAGATGCTGCTGCTGCATCTGCTGAAAAATAGCAAAGGCATCTTTGATTTCGGTGGCAAGAATAGTAGCCTTTGTTGGAATCATGACGGTCGAAATAGGTTCTTTGAGCAAAGCCTGGGGCAGCGCCGCCGAAAGAACGAGATCTCGATCGATGAAAGTACCGACTGGGTGCTGCTTTTGAGCGATTAACACACAACTGTTCTGAGTCTCGGACATCTGCGCGATCGCCTCTTCGATCGAAGTCTCGGGTGACACTGTTACAGACACCGGAATCATAACGAGATCGATTAGAGAGAGTACCTGAGACGCTACACACATTTCATTATTGTTTGTGTTGTTCTTACTATCCTGCTTTTAATTCTATGCTTGAACTGTGACGTTTTTATGTGAGATGAGTCTGTATGGGATGAATTTATGCAGACTAAGTTGGTGTGGGATGGTTGGTTGTCCTTGTTAGCAGGCTACGCAGGTCTACACCGCTAGCTCAACTCGACTGCGACTCTCTTTAGCTTTGTGTAGCGCCCGATCGGCTGCTATGTAGAGTTCTTGCAGGTCATCGGCGGCTTGTGGATATACAGCCACACCGGCTGAGAAAGTAATTGCCAGACTGCTTTTACGCGCTGTATCTTCTAGATCTTCTAGTGATAGCTCTTTATGAATAGTAAGCGTTTCGGCCTGCCAAACTTGAATCAGCTGATACAGTCGTTGAGCACCTTCTAGCGCGTCTACCCCATAGAACCCTATAGCAAACTCTTCTCCTGCCCAACGAGCAACGACAGCGTCACCGTGAAATGTCGAACGCAAGCAGGTGCCAAATCGTCTTAGTACGTAGTCACCGACAAGATGGCCATAGCGATCGTTGATCTGCTTGAAATGATCGAGATCAATGAGGGCAAAACACAGCGGTTGGTGCTGTTGTTTAGCTAGTCTCAAAAGACGATTGAGGGATTGAGTAGATTTTCTTCGGTTGTATATGCCCGTTAGACTATCAATCTCTGATCTAAATCGCCGAGCGTGCGATCGCTCTAACCAGCCTAGCACCCGCGCTACCAGCTCAGGTGCTAGAATTGGCTTACGAATATAGTCATCAGCGCCTACTGCGAATACCGTTTGAACAGTTTGCTCATCGGTGTAGGCAGACATGAACAAAATAGGCAGCTCGTGCCAGCGGGGATCGCTGCGTACGACACGGCACAGGTCAAAGCCACTGAACTGAGGCATTTGAATATCTAGCAGTATCAGATCCGGTTCAATCCTTTCTAAAGTTTGCCAGAACTGGGTGGAATCGCTAAGGCAGTGTAGCTGAAAGCGACAGGGTGGGAGTAACTGCTGTAATAGCGTCAGTGTAGTTGGATCGTCATCTACAGCCAGTAGCTTGGCAGCAGGCGACCTACCCTTTTGTACAATTCGTACCACTGTTTCAAGGATTTCGGTCGGTGATACAGGTGTTTGTAGTACCCTAGCGACCCCTAGCCTAGCGATATTTACCCTACTTTCAAAACTTGCCGCTGTAGTCAATACAATCGTCGGCAGCAGCGGCTGCCGGGTTTGCAACTCAGCGATCAGCTTTAGGTCAGCGCTGTCATTAGTCTGCAGCTCCAAGGAATTGTCGAAGTCGAATACAACAATATGAGGCGTCAACTCAGAGACTAGCCTATCTCTGTTGCCTGCCGAAAAGATCTGCGCTCTGGCCCGATCAATACTATCTGCAATACTGACCTCTATTTGATAGCGAACGGCAATTTCTTCAAGTGTTTGTAGCCAAACTGGCGAAGGATTTTCAGGTTGAGAGTCGTCTTTAGTTCTCACCACTAACAGCCGAAGCGGTTCTGATGGCAGTTCCCCAAAGATAGAAGCAGATGGCGGCGCTGAAGGAAATTCCTTAGTCAAGCGAGCGGAAATGGGTGCTGAAGCAGGGGTTGAAAGAGCCAGTAAGGGGGCTAACGGGGTGGCAAGTGAAGGGAGCGGTGAAGGGACCAGTGAAGGGGCCGATGGGTTAGGCGATCGCATTTGCCTTAAAGAGCGAATCACTAGCGCCACCTGTTCCTCCATCTGGCGAATCAAATCGGCGCTCAAGTCGGCATGAGCGTGCAGAATAGCCTCTATCTCTCTCCACTGAGCGGCTACGCTTTTAAATCCAAAGCTGCCTAAAGATCCCGCTAATGCATGGGCCTCCGATAAGAGCTGCTGTCGAACGTTCTGCTCTATCTGTCCGGGACGTAGACGGTGCAGCACCTTAGCGACTGCCGTAATTCGCTGAAGATAGTCCTGGCTCACCCCTTGCCAAAGCGAAGCTAAATCTAAGTGCTTGTTTAAAGGCTGATCTAAATGCTTAGCAGTTGCAAAGGCAGCCGCATCTGGACGAACAGTATCAGTTAGCGACTCTTGGTCACTCGGTGACTCTATCGACCTTAGCCGATAGCCTAGGCCATATACCGTAGCAATCACATCTGATAGACCTACTTTCTTCAGCTTTTGGCGAAGTCCTTTTATGTGAGTACGCACCGAAGCAACCGTTGGTGCATCCTCGAATGGCCAGACCTTGTCTAGCAGACTATCTAAGCTAAAAATGCGGCTAGGATTGCGTAAAAACAGCTCTAGCAGCGCGTATTCCTTCGGCGTCAGGGCGATTGGAACGGAGCCGCAAGTCACCTTGCTACTACGCGGGTCGAGCTGCAAATCACCCCATCGTAGAACCGGCGTAATGATACCTTCTGCCCGGCGCAATAGGGCGCGGATGCGAGCAAGCAATTCCTCAAACTCAAAAGGCTTAACAAGGTAGTCGTCAGCGCCTGCATCTAGGCCCGCCACCCTATCTGTGCTAGCGTCACGGGCTGTCAATAGAATAATTGGAGTGTCATTACCCTCACTTCTTAGCTGTTGACATAGCTGTATGCCATCTAGCTTGGGCAGCATCCAATCCATCAAAATCAAATCATAAGGAAAAACCTCAGCCATCCCCCGGCCTTCGACGCCGTCAGTCGCCCAGTCCATTACATAGTGATGCGCTAGCAAAAGCTGCTCTATGGCACCTGCTAACGCCTTATCGTCTTCCACTAGTAAGAACTTCATTTAACTTTGTTTTGTGGTTCCCTCGAACTGAAGCATTCTGAGTCGGTGATTCTCGACCCATCTATTTAGACTCATCTATCTAAACTTAGTATGAGCCGAGACTTCCGTTTTTACCCACCTCGCCTGTGGCTAATATTTTGTCTGAGGTACGAAAATAGGCCATAGGCGAGATGAAGCTATAGATATGTTTTAAAGGCGTATGAAAGTGGAGCTTTATCAAGAAGCTTTCGTTTGTTTTATAGCCTTAGACTAGGGTAGGAATATGAGGAACTTGTGGAGAAATACTGATTATTTTGCGCTGCCGCGTTATGGAGGCTCATGGCTGTGTCATAAAACCTGACGACACGGTAGATAAACCCTGATGTGGGTGCCCTGGTTAACATCGCTATTCACGCGCAAAAAGCCGCCACTACTTTTGACAATGCCTAGCACGGTGGCCAATCCTAATCCAGTACCTTTATTAGGAGATTTGGTGGTAAAGAACGGATCGAACATGCGATCGCGTACCTCTGGTGTGATACCGATTCCAGTATCCGCTACAGTAATCACGACATAGTCACCGGCAGATGCATGATATTGACTAGCCGTTGCTTCATCGAGCGAAGCATTGCTCACTAAAAGCCTCAAAACGCCGCCCTCTGGCATCGCATCACAGGCGTTGATGCATAGATTCATAAACACCTGATGCAGGTGAGTCGCATCGGCAAAGACGGTGTTTCTAAGTGGAGCTAGAGTCTGATAGTCACTTGTTCCTAGCCGGATCTCGATATTGGAAGGCGTACCTTGTCTAACCACGTCGATCACTTCTTGCAGCAGCACCAGCACATCTACAGGGGTTCTATTACCAGGGTTGCCCTGAGCGAAAGTAAGAATCTGCTTAACCATGCTAGTGCCTCGCCTAGCGCTTTGTTCTAGGATGTCTATGTGCCCGTGAGTTGCGGCGTCGGCGTCCTTTTGCGTGAGCCGCAGCAGTTGAGCGATTCCTAAAATAGGCGTCAAGATATTGTTCAAATCATGGGCAATGCCGCTAGCTAGCCGACCCAAGCTTTCTAATCGTTGAGCTTGGTAAAACTGGGCTTCTAACCGTTTTTTCTCAGTAATATCTGTATTTACCTCCAAAAGAGACTGCGGGCGTCCGCCTCTGTCTTTCACCAAGGTCCAACGACTGGCAACCAGTATTTCCCTACCCGCTTTGGTGGTTTGAGTCATTTCTCCTTGCCAAAAGCCCTGCTCTAGAGTGAGACGAAAAATCTCGTCAAGCCCTAGCTCGCTTTTCTTCTTTAAAAGTCGATACGCCTCTTTGCCGATAGCTTCTTCTTTTTTCCAACCATAGAGCCGTTCGGCCCCTTGACTCCACAGCACGATTCGACCTGCCAAATCGCGCACAAAGATCGCATCGGTCGCAATGTCAATTAGCGCCGCCTGTTCGCGAGTTTTACGGTAAAGTTCTGCCTGACGAATGGCAATTCCTATCTGGGTAGCAACCTGCTGCAATAGCTGAGTATTCTCTACTTCCCAATGCCGAGGCTGGCGGCAGTGATGAGCAATCAACAAACCCCACAGCACAGAGCCTTGCAGAATCGGGACGACCAGATTAGCCTGAACCTGAAAATTGCTCAAAAGCTCTACATGACATGGGTTGAGCGCTTCTGTATTGATATCGGCGATCGCGCTTACTCTCCCCTCTTTGTATCGCTGGGTATAAAGCTGATCAAAGCAAGAATCTTCGAGTTTCATGCCTAAGGTTTTAGTCCATCCGGCTGCAACAGACTCTGCTTCGACGATACCTTGCCAGTTGGGTAAGAATCGAAAGATAATCACTCGGTCTGTTTGCAAAAGACGACGAACCTGGTCAACAGCGGTATGCAAAATCTGGTCAAGATCTAGCGTTTGACGAATAGAATCGGTGATTTCAGCAATGAGGCGTTCTCGCTCTAGCTGCTGCTGAAGTTTGAATGCTGTTTGCTGGCGATCGCTCACGTTTTTTATGAAGCGATCGCGCCCAGTAAACGGCTGCTGCTTTTTGGCCTCTAGCTGCTCAGGTGCTTCTTGCTGGGCCGCCAGCGTCACAAAACACTCGGCTAGCGTACTGTTGCGGTACAGCAAGAACGTAACGCGCACCAATAGCGCTTCTAGATCGATTGGCGCGTTGCTGGGTTTAGTAAAATAATCGTCAGCACCTGCCTCGATAGCAGTCAAGCTAGGATCCGCCTGCTCATTCACCTCGATTATCAGCAGTATAGTTGTGAGATTGCCACTTGCACGCAGCTGCTGGCATAGCCTGACAGCAGTTTGACGTGGTAGCAAATGACCGATCACGACCAGGTCACAATCAGAAGCTGCCGTAACTGCTACCCCTTGCCGCAGCAGATTTTCACTAGTGACTGCCTCTATCGCATGACCATGGCGATCAGACCAACTCTGTAGGAGATTGGTAACTCTATCGCTCGTCTCCACAGTCATAATCTTCATAACGAAGCTCAAGGGAGCAATCTATGGAGGGTCTACGACTCATCCAATCCAACCTAATGAAGTGTCACGCAAATAAGTTAAGAATCTTTGCGTCTTGGCTGCATAAGGTTCATCTATGTTGACGCACTTCACAGTTTCTTCACAACCAACTCCACAATTCTTAGAGCTCTCATCTTAGAGCGCTTAAAAATCACAGCTAGACTGCCAGCCCACCGGTCGGTATGGAATGTAGCATCCGTCACAATGTCGGTTCTTTTGGCTGGATACAGTATGCGAATTGGGCAGGTTTCAGAGCATTTCAGCCCTGGCTACCTTGTTTGGTTGACCCTGCTTCAAGCATTTTCATTGTTCCGTGGAGAATTCTCATGACTCAGTCCGACCTAGAGCTTCAAACAAAGCAGCCTGGACAGCCGCCTGGCTCTTCTCCACCGCCTTATTCGGGTTGGCAAGCCTCAGTTGCTAACTATTTTCAGTTTGAGCAGTATCAAACCAACTTTCGTACAGAGATTTTGGCCGGGCTGACGACCTTTATGACCATGGCCTACATTCTGGTGGTACATCCGCTGATCATGTCCGACGCGGTCTTCTTACAGGAGCCTGGCGATCTGTTTCGCGAACTAGTGGTAGTGACTGGGATTACGGCTGCTATCGGCACTCTGGTAATGGGTCTCTATGCCAAGTATCCATTCGTGCAAGCACCGGGCATGGGGACTAATGCTTTCTTTGCCTATTCTGTTGTCTTGGGGCTAGGCATCGACTGGCGAGTAGCGATGGCGGCTGTTTTGATTGAGGGCGTTATCTTTATTGGCCTGACGGTAACTGATGTCCGTCGCCATCTGATTGCGGCGGTGCCGCACTGTATCAAGGCGTCTACAACAGTCGGAATTGGGCTGTTTTTAGCCTATATCGGCTTGAGTGGTGATACAGCAATCGGCGGGGCGGGGCTAATTGTAGCCAATGAGGTGACCAAGACAGCGTTTGGCAGCTTTAGGGAACCGGCTACTTTGCTAGCAACTTTTGGTATCTTTCTCTCTATCTTTTTCGTCATTAGAAGAATCAAAGGCGCACTGCTCTGGGGAATTGGCGGTACAGCTATCTTAGGCTGGATGTTTGGGGTGGCGACAGCCCCGACTGCAATCGTAGCTATTCCAGAATTTCCGGTCGATTTAGTGGGTCAGGCGTTTGTGGGTCTAGGTGGTATCAACGGCAGTAACATCATCGACTTTCTTGCAATCTTGCTAGTGTTTTTGTTTGTGGATATGTTCGATACGATTGGCACCTTGATGGGCGTTGGCACCCAGGCGGGCTACATCGACGATAGAGGCGAGCTGCCTCGGGCGAATCAGGCGCTTTCTGCAGATGCGATCGCCACTACCGCTGGGGCAATCATGGGCACGTCTACCGTCACCACCTTTGCAGAATCGGCGGCGGGTGTCGCAGAAGGGGGGCGCACCGGGCTCACGGCTGTTGTCGCGGGTCTGATGTTTGTGGTGGCGCTGTTGTTTGTGCCGCTCTTCGAGGCGGTTCCTGCTTTTGCCACGGCTCCGGCCCTATTGATTGTTGGCATATTAATGATGTCTAGCGTGCTAAGCATTCAGTGGGGCGATCTGACAGAAGCCATTCCTGCTTTTGTCACCATCTTTTTCATTCCGCTAGGCTTTTCAATCGCTGCCGGACTCTCAGCGGGTCTGATTCTCTATCCTTTTACTAAGCTGGCTGCCGGACGTGCTCGCGATATTCCAGTTATCACTTGGATACTTGCGGCTATCTTTATCTTCCGCTTCGCCTTCGAGACCTTACGCTTTGGCTAGGCCAAAAGACAACTAGAACAATCGTCTATCAAAAGTGCCGACTGCAGCTATAGCAATCGGCACCTAATCTGTAGCACGGCCTGTAGCCGTCTCGAACGCTACATTGGCATTCATGACGAGCGCTATGCCAAACGCCTAGAAAGGAAGAGAATTCATCGTTGCACTCAGCGCGTCTAAGAACGGCTGCTTGAATTTGAAGCCCAGTAAGCCAAAGATAAAAGGAAGGGAGATCGCAGTTCCTACAGCGACCGGACTAAGATCGGCGATCGCAGTTTGAGTCATCTCTACAGATAGCGCCACGCTAACAAAGGACAGCAAGCCACCTGCGGCTGCGCTGAATACAACCATCTGCCGATCGCTTAGTCGATCATCTAGTGTAGAGATTTGTGCCGGGAGCGTGTTTTCTTGAAGCTCAGCGCCAGGCAAACCACTAGGCGTCTGGTTAGCGGGGTCTGTCATTGAAGTGTCTCCTAATTGAAACTGCTTACTTTTGCCAGCTTAGTCCAGATTTACCAGCTTAGATTTTAGCAACAGTTACACCTTTGCCACCGTCTACTTGATCGGCAGCTTCAAAGCTTTTGACTTGGGGATGCGTTTTTAAGTATTCTTGTACGCCGCGTCGCAGCTTGCCAGTCCCATGTCCGTGAATCAGCCACAGCGGACCTTTGGCACGGGCGATCGCATCTTCGATCACGCTTTCTGCCTCGCTCACTCGCATGCCGCGCAGATCCACCGTATTGCTTTCGGTTTTAACTAGTGGCGCTTCTGGCATTGTTTGTGGTGTGGGCTGCGCTTTTGGCTTTTTCTCGATTGGTTCTGCCTTTTCTCCTTTGAGCGATTCAATATCTGAGAGATCGACCGTCATTTTCATAATGCCAAAGCGTACGGCCACCTTGCCGTCGTCGTCAGCTTCTTCCATGACTTCCGCGACCTGACTGCCGAGGCTCGCTAGCCGCACTCTTTCACCGGCTTTGGGCCGATAGCCTGTGCCTGTGGTTTTTACCTTGGCGGGATGGTCGCCAGTCGGCAGTCGCTTTTCTTCTATCCGGTTCAGCGCTTCTGTTGCTCTTTGAGCGTCTTGTCCGGTCAATCCACCTTTCTGTAGGTCTCGAATCACTTTGGCGACTTCTGCCCTAGCATGCAATAGCGACGTTTCTACGCTTTTTTCCTGCTGCCGCTTGAGCTTTTGTTCGCGATCGCGCAAACTCTGAGCCCGCGCTTCCACTTCTCTATAAAATTTCTCCGCCTTGGTTAACAGCTTTTCTGCTTCAGCCGCTCGTTTCTCTTGCTTTTGGCGCTGCGCTTCTAGCCCTTCAATGACGGTATTCACATTTTCATTCGCGCCGCCCATCTGGGCCTTAGCCTGATCTAAGACGCTCTGCTTTAGGCCCAGTCGTTTCGCAATCGAAAGCGCATTAGAGCGGCCCGGAATTCCCCACAGCAGGCGATAGGTGGGGGCGAGTTTTTCATCGTCGAACTCTACTGAAGCATTCTCAAACCGCTCGTCTTCGTACTTTAGCGACTTGAGTTCACCGTAGTGGGTTGTCGCTACGGTCAGCCGGGCGTTGTCTGCTAGGTATTTTAGAAGCGCGATCGCCAAAGCACTGCCTTCAGACGGATCGGTGCCTGCACCCACCTCATCTAGCAGCACCAGCGAGTTGGCAATTCCATCTCCTTTTAGTTCATCGCCTTTTAGTTCATCACTCCTTAGTTCATCACCATTTAATTCATCGCCTTTTAGTTGATCAATAGTGTCTAGAATCCGACCAATCCGCTTCACATGCCCTGAAAAAGTAGACAAACTTTGTTCAATCGACTGTTCATCGCCAATATCCGCCAGAACAGAGTCAAACCAGGGCAGCTCGACCGGCTCTTTGGCTGGAATAAACATGCCGACTTTCGCCATCAGCGCAGCTAAGCCCAGCGTCTTTAGCGTGACTGTTTTGCCGCCTGTATTTGGCCCGGTAATCGCGACGACTCGCAGCTCTGGGCGCATTACCAAATCTGTGGGCACCACCTTGTCTTTTTGTTCTTTTTTCTGCTGCCATAGCAGCAAGGGATGTGTTAGCTGCCTTAAGGTGATCTGTTCAGCGTCTACAAATCGAGGCGCATTGCCTTCCATCCACAGGCCATAGCGAGCCCGTGCTGCTGCTAGATCTAGCTTTACGACCGTGACCATTAAGTGCTCTAGCTCAGGAAATACCTCGGCGACTTGGTAGGTCAGCGTTTGCCGAATGGCTTCTGATTCAACTTCTTCTTCTTTCCTGAGGGCGCGGCGCTTGTTGCCATTGTCTACGATGCTGTGCGGCTCTACATACAGCGTCGATCCGCTGGTCGAAACGTCGTGAACAATGCCGGGTACGGCGTCTTTCTGCGCTGCTTTGACGGGCAGCACAAAGCGATCGTTCCGCTGGGTAATCAGGCTCTCTTGTAAGGCTCCGCCCTGCCGCTGCATGATGCGCTGTAGTTTGCTGTAGATGCGATCGCGCACTATCTTAAGCTGCTGACGTACGCTTCCTAGCTTGGCACTGGCCCGATCGGCAACCTGTCCTCTATCGTCAATGCAGCGATGAATCTCTTGCTCAAGTTCAGGAAAGGTTCGCAGATCTTCTACTAGCGCCTGCAAGACTGGTAAATCTTCTTGCGCGTCTATCTGTCGTCGTAGTCGCCGCGCTCCGGCCAGCGTGGTGGCAATATCTAGCAGTTCGTCGCCAGAGAGGATGCCTTGCAGCCGCGATCGCTCTAACGCCACGCCAATATCGCGAATGCCGCCGAACTGCAGTCCTCCCAGCGTCAATTCTATCTGAGTTGCCTCTACTGTCTGAGCAAGTAACGCTTCACTTTCTACCTGGCTGATCGGAATCGGCAGTCGCTGCGCCGCTACATTGCCAATATTCGTGGCGGTAAACGTCGCCAAGTGACGGCATAGCCGGGGCCATTCCAGCAGAGTAAGCGTTTCAGATTGAATCAAGGGAGAGGCGATAAGAGAGAATCAAAGGATAAAGGTCGATGCGTTCTTTATTATAAGTAAGACAATCCCGTAAAAACACGCCCATTGGACGCATTCGTCTGATAACGCATCGGCCAGGCGTGTAGACGCACGAGTGTGAATTAGTCAGGAGAAGTTGAACCACGCTACCTACCCCTCTACTCATTCAAAGATATAGCGGCGACTCGCTCATCCCCAAAAAGCTCGCCCTGAAGCCAGCTAACCTCAAAACCGCTCAAGCTCTGATCGATCTCTTTCAAGCCGCCGTCGGTAAAACACAAGGCGATCTCGATCAGCAGCTTCAAATCGATGAGGGCGAAGATACCGACTACCGAATCAAAAGAGGGCTAGCCCACATCTTACGCAACAGCTTTAGCACCTTTGAGATTGTGAGCCCGCTAGAGCCTGGTGAATTACGCGATCGCATCTTCACCCTAGCGGCTACCAACGCCGCCACGCCCACTACCGCCCAGCAGCACCTGACCACCCTGGCAGCTCAGCTCAGCTCAGAGCTAGACAGCCCGGTTGAACCTGTCCATATTCAGCAAGGACTCTACGCCGATCTCAAAGAAAATCGTATTCTCACCAGCTTCGATGCCCCGGACGTAGCCGCGCTGATTCACCGCTACAACCTTTCTCAGGTTCAGGGTATCTTCTACAAAGCCAGCCATATGGTGATTAACTTGCACCGCAACGATCCAGGTGAATACAAGCTGATGTTTAAGTATCTCAAGCTTTTTCGCCTGATGACCTACATTGAAGGCGAAGCCGATCAGGGCTTTACCATCACCATCGACGGCCCTGCCAGCCTGTTTAAGCCCAGCACTCGCTACGGCGTAGATATCGCCAAACTCATTCCGGCCATACTCCACGTCACCCGCTGGCAGCTCACCGCCACCCTCCAGTGGAAAAACCCCTACACCAAAGTCGCTCAAGAAAAGTGCTTTAGCCTGAGCGATAGCTGCGATCTCGTCAGCCACTACCCACCCGGTAAGCCGTTTGATAGCATGCTAGAGCAAGCCTTTGCCGAGAAATGGGCCGCCACTAAAACCGATTGGAAGCTAGAGCGAGAGGTTGATCTGATTCCAATTCCGGGCAGCGTCATGATTCCAGACTTTCGCATTGTTCACCCAGACGGTCGGGTTTATCTGCTTGAAATTGTCGGCTACTGGCGACCAGAATACTTACGTAAAAAGTTTTATCAGGTGAGTCAGGCTGAGAGTAAAAATTTGATCTTGGCCATATCAGACAGGCTGAATCTAGAAAAAGCAGGGGTGGATACGACCAATACACCCGCTAAAATTGTTTGGTTCAAAGATAAGCTGCAGCCAAAGTCGGTACTAGCGGCGCTTGAGTCAGCTTAGGTGGGAACCTTTAAGGCAGTATCGCCATACTTTGGTTTCCAACGATTGGTCCAAAATTCTACGCACTTTCGGACTAGAGCCGGGGCAACCTACATGAACGCAGCCGTTAAATCTCCTAAAGCTATGAGCTCAGTACTAGTCGTAGATGATAGCCCTATGCTCCGCGAGATGATCTCTGGTCTATTGACTAAAACAGGATGGACTGTCTCTGTAGCCCAAGATGGTTTTGAAGCTAAAGCCAAAATTGCCGCTGAGCTGCCTGATCTAGTCGTGCTAGATGTGGTGATGCCTAATATGAACGGCTACGAACTCTGCCGCTGGATCAAAAACAACGAAGCTACTGAGAATATTTTGGTGGTTCTATGCTCGTCAAAGGGCGAAGAATTTGACCGCTACTGGGGGATTAAGCAAGGCGCAGATGCCTATGTGATTAAACCTTTCAGACCAGGAGAGCTGCTAGATACGGTTAAGGCGCTACTGGCAGGAAAAGCGGCCTAATTTTTTTGAACGGCCTGATTGGCTCAAATCCACTCTTACAAATCCACTCTTACAAATCCACTCTTACAAATCCACTCTCAAACGTCTTATCCTAATAGACTACGGTCTAGCTGGATAAACCCATGCCTAAACGAGCTGCCCTGCCGCCGGGATTGATTGTCCGTACAGGAAAGTTAGTGTGGAATACGATGTGGCATACGATGATGTCGCAGATGGCCCCGCGCAGCAAAAGCGGCGACTATGTTCGGCCTGAAAGCTCATTTCGCAGCCGAGAAATCTTTCCAAAAGCGGGGCGCTATCGGCTAATCGTAGGCATGAGCTGTCCGTGGGCACACCGCACGCTAGTAACACGGGCGCTGAAGGGATTAGAAGATGCGATCGCCCTGACGATTGTCTATCCTTCTACTGATGAAGGCAGATGGCTTTTTGATGCGCCCGCCGATCTACCTTTTGCTGATTGCCGCAGCCTGCCAGACTTCTACAGCAGCGCTAGCCCTGGATACAAGGGTCGCGCCACCGTTCCCGTCCTTTGGGACAGCGTTGCTAACACTATTGTCAACAATGAAAGCGCCGAAATTATTGAGCTGCTAAACAGTGAATTCGAGGAGCTTGCTACCGGCCCAGATCTCTATTCCGACTCACTTAAGCAAGACATCGACGCCCTAAACCAAAAGATCTACGCCACTGTTAATAACGGCGTTTACAAATGTGGCTTTGCCCAGACCCAAGCGGCCTATGACCAGGCAGTCACCGAACTATTTGCCACCCTAGACGAACTTGACGAAATCCTTGTGACTAACCGCTATCTATGTGGCAATGCCCTAACGCTAGCCGACGTTCGCCTGTTCACGACACTGATTCGATTTGACGTGGCCTATCACGGTATCTTCAAGTGCAACCGCCGCCGTATCAGTGACTATCCACAGCTCAGCGGCTACCTAGCAGACATCTATCAACTGCCGGGCATCGCCCAGACCTGTGATATCAATGCAGTCAAACGCGATTATTTTGGCAATCTATTTCCTTTGAACCCCGGTGGCATCGTCCCGATTGGGCCAGGATGGGACAGTCTGAAGCAGCCGCATGAAAGAGCCGCCATAGCCCGATCTAAACCAGCCCAATCTAAACCAGCCCAATCTAAACCAGCCTAATTTAGACTGACCTCACTCTAGGCTGGCTTTGCGGGATGACTAGCTGCATAGCAGGCGTAAAAAACTGTCGACTAATACCGTAGGTCACTACCAGCGCTGCAATCAGATTAGCCAGCGCCAGCATAAACATAATTAGAATTTGATAGATTGCAGCCACCAGTGGATCTGCGCCCGCCAATATTTGGCCTGTGATGGCACCTGGCAAGGTGACTAAACCCACCACCATCATGGCGTTGATGGTCGGAATCAGCCCGGCTTTGATAGCGGCTCGGCGATAGGTGGCGATCGCCTGCGCTGGCGTTGCGCCCAGACTCAGATGTGTCTCTATTTCTATTCGATTATTTCGGAGAGCGCTGACCAGTCGCTCGCCAGAAATAGAGGCGGCGGTCATCGCGTTGCCGAGCACAATTCCCGACAGCGGAATTAGATAGCGGGGGTCATACCAAGGATCGAGCTGAACCACCAGTAGCGTGACATACAGCATGGTGACTAGCCCGCTGGTAAAAATAGCTAGCCAGACCCACTTTAATAACTTCGGTAATTCTTTATCTATGCGGCTACGGGCGACGACAGAGGCGATCGCAACCATGACAAACAGCACTGCAAAAACAGCCAGTGGCTGACGGCTAGCAAAGATCGCCGAAAGAAATACGCCGATGAACAATAGCTGCGCGATCGTTCTAAAGGTGGCGATCGCCAGTGTCTGGGTTAGGCCCAGTCGCTGCCAGCTCGATAGACCGATGGCGATCGCCATCAGCCCAACTGCCCACAGCATGCCAATTGCGCTAGGTGTGATCATGACTATATGTAACTATAGCTACATAGAATTAAATAAATCTATCTACTGAGCCGACCTTATTTGTAGTTTTGTATACTAGGATGAAGATAAAGTAAGACTGTGGTCTGACTAGCGCCACGGTAAGGCCACTATGACAGACTTCACAGCCCCTGAGAATAGTTTCGAGCGGGACAGTTTTGAGCAGGACACTGGCGTTTATGCAAAGCGCCGATACGATTGGCAAGAGATCTCTAGGTACTACAGAAGGCGTCCGCTTGTGGTGCTGTGGCGAACCCTAACAGTATCGTGGATGCTGGGTAGTTTTGGCATCGCCCTCGCTCTTGATCACCTGCTTGGCCGCACGGCAATTAACCAAAACCGCCGGGCCGTTCGGTTGCGCCATATTCTTACCCAGTTGGGGCCTACTTTCATCAAGGTCGGCCAGGCGCTCTCTACTCGTCCTGACTTAATCAAGCCTAGCTTTCTAGAAGAGCTGATCAAGCTGCAAGATCAGCTACCACCGTTCTCTAGCGATATTGCCCGACAGATTATTTACCGCGACTTTGATCGTACGCCCGAAGAAATCTATAGTTTTTTTGCGGCTGAGCCAGTTGCAGCGGCGAGCTTGGGTCAAGTTTACAAGGCTCGTCTTTATACGGGTGAAGAAGTCGCGGTTAAAGTCCAAAGACCAAACTTGGTGCCCATTATCCGCCGGGATCTCTACATTCTGCGATGGGCCGCTGGCTGGATAGCACCTCTGCTTCCTCTCAATCTAGGCCACGACCTGAGGCTAATCGTAGACGAATTCGGCAGTAAGCTATTTGAAGAAATCGACTATCTAAACGAAGGCCGCAATGCCGAGAAGTTTGCAGCCAACTTCCAAGATGAGCCCCTAGTAAAAGTCCCTTCTATCTACTGGCGCTATTGCAGCACACATGTGCTGACCATGGAATGGATCAATGGCTTTAAGCTCACCGATACCGACAGAGTTAAGGCTGCTGGCCTAGCCACGAACGATTTGGTCGAAATTGGCGTATCTGCAGGTCTACGTCAGCTTCTAGAATTTGGTTTTTTCCACGCCGATCCTCATCCTGGCAACCTGTTTGCCACGCCTGACGGTCGGATGGCCTACATTGATTTCGGCATGACCGATCAGCTAGACCAAGTTACCAAAGAAACCTTAGTCGATTCGGTTGTCCATCTAATCAACCGTGACTATGCAGATCTTGCTAACGATTTCGTTAAACTTGGCTTTTTGATGCCAGATGTAGACGTTCGTCCACTTATCCCGGCGTTAGAGGCTGTCTTTCAAGATGCCTTCGGTGCGAGTGTTGGCAACTTTAACTTCAAATCCGTCACCGATAGCTTTTCAGAGGTGATGTATGAATATCCGTTTCGAGTCCCAGCTAAGTTCGCGCTCATCATTCGTTCGCTAGTGACTCAAGAAGGGTTAGCCCTGAGTCTAGATCCCAATTTTAAGATTTTGGAAATTGCCTATCCCTACGTTGCTCGTCGACTGCTAACCGCTGAAACACCTGCATTACGTCGTCGCCTGATCGATGTTTTGTTCAAAGACGGCAGGTTCCAGTGGCAGCGTCTGGAGAATTTGCTTTTGGTAGCTCGATCTGACCAAAGCTTCGACATTATCCCAACGGCGGGATTAGGGATTCAGTTTCTGATGACTGAAGAAGGCCAGTACCTGAGAAAACAGATTCTGCTAGCCCTAACAGAAGACAATCGTCTGCATACCGAAGAAGTTCAGCGCCTGTGGCTGCTGGTCAAAGACGACTTACAGCCGAACCGGCTGCTCGGGGCTGCTTGGGATGCGATCGCTGACTTTTCTAAAGAACGCGCTGTTTCCTTAGTGCCTATAGAAATAGCGGGCGCACTACAGCTAACAAACCGATAGCTGGCGAGCTGCTATTTAGCAAATCGTCAGAGTCGTTCAGTTTAATCAAACCTTAGCGCGACCTATGTTGCCTATGTTTGATAGACCTTAGAACTAAGGTATCGGTCGTACCTTATAATTAGTTAACAATTAGCAGCTATTCGTTGCTAGAAAAAACTTCAACAGCTCTCGCCCCTATGTACTACCCCGGCACACCTCCTTACTTCTTACTAGCGGCAGGGCTCCTTATCGCTATCACTTCCGGTCTCGCTTTCGGTGCTGTCTTAAAAGAGGCCGTTGGCGACTGGTACAAAAAGAAGTCCACCCGTTCGATTTCAAAGCTGCAAGGCTTCGATCTTCAGTTTCCTTTTCTAGGTATCTGTGTTGGGAGCTGCGTCTTTTTAGCCTCTGGCATGAGTATCTTTGGATTCCCTGCCAAAATTGCTTACGCGATGGCTGCGCCGCTAGTACTTCTGAGCGCTGGTCTAGTGTGGAAACAGCTCAAGAACAACCTCGTCCTACTTGAAAGCGGCAATCCTCGGGCCTTCGAGCTAGACATTTAGTTCCGCAAAGGAACGATATGATCGCTATGAAAGGTTGCAACCTGACCGATTCGTGAGATAGCGTAGCATTCGCAACGACCGCGACTGTCCGATATCTATGCACACTGCATCTCGAACCATATTTTGGAAAAATCGTGTTTTTGGAGATCTTGTTGTCTGATCCAAAAGTATAGCCTTCCACTATCTCCAAACTGCCAATCAACACTGACATCGCTATCTAATTGCAAGAGCAGCTGCCAGTCTTTGACACCACTCTCTATTGGCTCTGACTGCTTCGAGTAACCCTCTATGCCGTGAAATCTCAGTTGGCACATACGTTCCATTGATTCTTGCATGGGACCGTCATAACCAAAAAGCCGATGCTCCACACCACAGGCTACTGTAGCAACCTTTACACCAAACTGCTTTTCGAGGACTGTAGTCAGCTCGCCCCAGTCTATTTGGTATTGGTTTGTTTCTTCGAACTTGAATTCTGGAATACCTAGCATCCATTCTTCCGTGAAGCAAAGACCACAGTGAGGAAATAATTCGCCACCGTAGTCGTCTTTATTAGCTGGTTGTAGCTGCTCAATGCGGTTATCTAGATAAATACAGCGCCAAGCCCCTTTTGAGCTAGCTTTATATCCACCTGGATCATTTACCAAATCATAGAAGAACAGTAGTACTCCGTTCCCTGGCAATCCGCATTCGGCACGTAAGCAAGGAAGCTCTTGAAGATAAATTTGACCCAAGTAAGTCAAAGGAACAGTGGTATCGCGTGACAACCTATTTCGGATTCTATTAATTTCTGCGCTTCGATATTTTGTAGATCCCTGTTGCTCCTGGAGAAGGTGGTAGTGCAGTTGAGACTGCCAGTGCCACCTTGTATCCCACTTAGGAAAATCGAAAGAAGCTGGAACGGTAGGCACTCCTCCGAAGTGAGAACTACCTACGCTCGCTTCTGGCCGAGTCTGTATTCGAATAGAAGGTCTCAGCAACTGAGAAACTTCGTAAGCATACTGATGAAAGCGAGTGCGCTGTAAAAACTGATGTACTTGTTCTCTCATATCTATTGCGATTTGAGTTGCTTGAACCGTTAGAAAGCGTGAGGAAGCAGGACCTTCATAGTGATTCAGCGTTAGCGAATATCATAGCCAAACACATTGGCATCTGCTTCGCCCAGCTTGATATCGTCTAGTCCATATTCTTGCCAGCGTCGCTTGACTAGCTCTGCCATATTTGGATCAGATTCTAGCTGTTCGCCCCATTCGTGCTCGGTTTCGGGCGGCACTTTGGTGGTGGCATCTATACCCATACGGCTACCGAGGCCCAGTCTCTCGTTGGCAAAGTCCAATGAGTCAAATGGGCTATCGGGCAAGATGAAGACGTCGCGAATGGGGTCAACTTTGGAGGTGACGGCCCAGACAACCTGGCGCGGGTCGCGGATGTTGATGTCTTTGTCGACGACGATGACAAATTTGGTGTAGGTAAACTGCGGTAGGGCAGTCCAAAAGGCCATAGCCGCGCGACGAGCCTGCCCCGGATAGGATTTGTCGATCGAGATAATGGCGGCTTTGTAGCTGAGTGCTTCCATCGGTAGGAAGAAGTCAACAATCTCGGTGACCTGCTGTCGGAGTATGGGCGTGTAGATGCGGTTGAGTGCGATCGCCATCATCGCTTCTTCTTTAGGCGGGCGACCGCTGAATGTCGTCAGATAGATCGGCGCTTTGCGATGCGTCATGCAGTGAAAGCGGATCAGCGGCGCACTGTCGTTGACGCCGCCGTAATAGCCCATATGATCGCCAAAAGGACCGTCGGTGGCCGTTTCACCTGGCGTGATAGTGCCTTCGAGAACGAACTCTGACATTGAGGGCACTTCTAGATCGACGGTTTTGCATTTTGCTAAAGAGACGCCTCGGCCACTGTAGAGCCCAGCAAATAGCCATTCCGATAGATCGACGGGAATGGGAGTGGCGGCTGCCAAAATGATCAGGGGATCGACGCCAATGGCGATCGCAATCTCTAGATTCTTCCCCTTTTCAGCCGCCTTCCGTAAGTGCCGCGCCCCACCGCGCACCGACAGCCACTGCACCGACATCGTGTTCTGGCTCTGAAGCTGTAGGCGATACACCCCGACATTAGGTACCCCGGTCTCACAGTCTTTGGTGATCACCAGCCCCAGCGTCACCACCTTGCCGCCATCTTTCGGGTAGGGGCGAATCATCGGAATAGTCGTGAGATCTACCTTGTCATCTAGCTTTACTACCTGCTGACAGGCTGGTAGCCAATCGCGAGAAGGCTTGGCTTTCACCACATCGAATAGCACTTTGCCCAGGTCGATCGCTTGAGAGATCTTCTTCGGGGGCTTCGGTTGCTGCAGCATGCCCAGCTTTTTACCCAAGGTTTCTAGCTCTTGGGGATGCTCCATGCCCATCGCCCAGCATACGCGCTCTACCGTGCCTAGCAAGTTAACCACGACCGGGTAGGGAGAGCCCTTCACATTCTGGAACAAGACAGCCGGACCGCCCGCCTGTAGTAGGCGATTAGAAATTTCGGCAATTTCTAGATTGGGATCTACTTGAGCCGTGACAGTTCGTAGCTGCCCGCGTGCTTTGACTGTCTTTAGAAAATCTCGTAGATCCTTTGCCATAGTCCGAAATCGGAAGTAATCCTACATAAGCTATGACGGAATGTAACACTTCTAGCGGGGGAAAGCATATCTTTCGTGGATATTACAGAGAACCGCTGGTC
>NZ_JADEXO010000043.1 GCF_015207105.1 cf. Phormidesmis sp. LEGE 11477 | reverse complement strand
GTCACTGTTCAATTCTCTCCGACCACTTCAAAATCGCCTTGGCAACAAAGCGTCAACGGACTTATCTCTCGTACTTTGGCCAGGGCCAATAGCAGCATCGACCTAGCCCTCTTTGTCTTTTCAGACCAGGGCATCGCCAACCAGTTAGAAACAGAAGTCAAAGCTGGCACCAAACTTCGCCTTTTAATTGATCCTGGGTTCGTCTATCGCAACTACAGCGAAGCCCTAGACATGCTAGGCATTACGCTACCCGACCACCGCTGCAAAATCGAAGCGCAAAATCGCCCCTGGCAAACGCCCATCCCATCAGTGGGCTCCCCACGGCTCCCAGCAGGCGACAAACTTCACCATAAATTTGCCGTTATTGACAATACCACCGTCATCGTCGGCTCCCAAAACTGGAGCCATGCTGCCAACACAAAAAATGATGAAACGCTCCTGGTCATTCGCAATCCCACCGTCGCGGCGCACTTCGATCGAGAATTCGAGCGACTTTACAGACAGCCCTACTTAGGAGACACCCCACTTCTGCAAAGAAAAATAGAAGAGAGCAAACAGAAATGCCCTTAACCTTGAGCGGAGGATAGGTTAGCTGATAATGATCGATGGAATGAGCGCCTTGATAAGGTAATGGAGAGAAAAAGCGATATCTGTCGCAAAGAGCCAGACGTAAAGAGCCAGACGTAAAGAGCAAGACCCTGTCCATGAACCCGTCCACAAGGTAGAGCGCCGATATGAAACGATTGTGGTCTGCTTTTCTTAATTCAGTTGATGGACTGGCTGCCGCATGGCGCGACGAAGCAGCTTTTCGGCAGGAAGCTATTGCTGCTGTTCTGCTTATTCCACTTGCAATATTGATTGCACCAGACACCGTATCGATGGCGCTGCTGATTAGTTCGGTACTGATTGTACTAGCTGTTGAACTGATTAATACGGCAGTCGAGTCGGCGATTGATCGCATTGGATTACACCGCGATGATTTAGCCAAGAAAGCAAAGGATACCGCCAGTGCTGCGGTGCTGGTGGCGCTGATTAATGCTTTGATAGTTTGGATTGTCGTTCTGCTCTGACACCGGCACGCTGCGTGACTAGACAGATAGTCGAATTAAGCGAAGAGTTGAGCTGAGATAATTTCAGCCATCTTGGCTGCACTGTCCACGGTCGACAGGCTGCGTGCTGCTTGAGACATATGCTCTAGTCTGCTAGGGGATGCTAATAGATCGAGTACTAAGCCCTGAAGCTTCTGCTCTTCTAGTTCTGATTGCTGATGGAGTTCTGCTGCTCCAGCTTTTTGAAAGGCGATCGCATTAAATGTCTGGTGATCCTCGGCTGCAAATGGATAAGGAATTAAAATCGAAGGCGTGCCCGTTACCGCTAGCTCAATCAAAGTTCCGGCTCCGGCTCGGCTGATCACCAGGTTCGCTCGGCTAAACAATGCCGCCATATTGCTGTAGAAAGGCCGGTGAACGTAGCACGCATGTTCAAAGCTATCTGCTTCTGGATCGTTTGTTCCGGTAATATGCACAATCCAAGCGCCAGAGTCTAACCAGGCAGGAGCAGCGTTTCGCACCAACTGATTGACCGCAACCGCTCCTTGACTGCCGCCGACGACGACAATCAACGGCACATCAGCCGGGATATCCAAATTGGCTAAGCTATCTGGTTCATTATCTAAAGCCGATAGGAACTGCGATCGCACTGGCGTCCCTACCACCACTGTCTGCGCCTTCGGCAAATGTGCCACCGCCTCCTCGAATCCTACGGCTACCGTTGTACACCAAGTGCTTAAGAACCGAGTCACCTTACCCGGCAGCGCATTCGACTCATGCAGTACGGCAGGTAATCCCAAAGACCGCGCTGCCAAAATTGCAGGTGCCGCAATGTATCCACCCGTTGTAAAGACGCCCTGAAACTGACCGCGCTTTAGCAGCCGCCGTACCTGCATCGTTGCCATTGCAAACCGCGCTAGCTGCTTAGCTGCATCGAGGCCTAATCCGCTTTGAACGCCGCCCATCTTCACCGTATGAAGTTTGTAATCAGCAGGCACTAGCTCTGTCTCTAGGCGATCGGGCACGCCTAGCCACTCAATCTCGCAGTCGGCAAGTTGCTGAGCCGTTGCGATCGCCGGAAATAAATGGCCGCCTGTGCCGCTAGCTGCAATCAAAAGCTTTGGCCTTCGCCTAGTCTTGCTAGTGGTCTCACTCGTCTTCTGTACCAGTAGCCCCTCGCTCATAAAACTGACCCCTTACAGCGGCACATGCTAGTCAAATACCGTATTAATACAATTTTCAGGTTACCTTGGTTTAAGGTACTATCTGCCAACCAATCCACCAATTTACTATTCACTTTTACTCCCTAGAATTAGTTTCTAAAAACATTAGCTGCTAGAAAAACTCTCAAAACGAAGGACACGCAAATTCATGGCCCTACGCCGCTCCTGGCCTCAACTTCGGTCTATCTCATTTCGGTTTAGATGTCAGCAGATAGTCGCTCCCCTAGTCATCGGCATAGCCAGTGGATTAGCTATCAGTATCGGCGCTGCCTCTGCTGCTAAAGCGGCTCCCGCCGAGAGCGCCCCGCCAGAGCTGACTGCCGCTATTGAAAATATGGAGACCGCTGCTTCTGAGCGAGATCTGACCGCTGTGATGGATGGCTACAGCCCCTCTTTTTCCAACGAAGACGGCTTTACCTACGAAACCCTAGAAACCGCCCTACAGACTTTCTGGGATCGCTATACCACCCTTTCATATCGGGTAGAGCTGCAGTCATGGGAGCCTACCTCAACCGGATTTTTGGCTGAAACGGTAACCTACGTCAGCGGCACCCAAATTGATAACGGTCAGAGTAGAGAACTAGAATCTATCATTCGTTCGCGGCAGGCTTACCAGGACGGCAAAATTATTTCCCAAGAGACTCTATCGGAGCGCAACCAGATGACATCAGGTGAAAAGCCGCCCTCTGTCTCTGTGATTTTAGCTGAGCAGGTAGAGAGTGGTGAGCAATATGACTTCGATGCAATTGTCCTAGAACCGCTTGGCAATCGCTACTTGCTCGGTGGGGTGATCGATGAGGGTGTGACCTCGACTGATTTCTTTGCTGGTCGCCCGGTTGAGCTAGAGCTGCTTTCCGCCGGGGGCCTGTTCAAGATTGGAGAAGCGCCTGATACGCCAGATAGTCGCTGGGTGTCGGCGCTGCTGGTGCGCGAAGACGGTGTCACTATTGTTACTAGAAGGTTGCAGGTCAACTAGTCGTCGATCGGCTAGTCCTAGATTCGGTTGACTGTGATCTTAGTCAAAGACAGTCGTGCGACAATGGTGTGCGATCGCTATCTGGATATTGCTCTGCTTCGCTTTTTAGCCACGCTGCTTTTGCCTTCTAAAACGATCTGCATTCCATCTAGGTAGGTGCTGATATAGAGCAGCAGCGCATGGATGAAAACAACAGTGCCGATTTTTTCTAGGGCTTCTTCGAGCGTAGTCAGCAGCGTGTAAGTCCAGGTTTGATCACCATTGAGATAGTGTTGATAGCCTGAGAGAGTTTCTAACCCCACCGCCCCCGACAGAAAAATGATAGCCGCCATGATGAACAGGGTTCTTACCTGCGGTGGCAGACGAGTGACAAAGCGAAGGTAGGCCAGAAAAAACAAGATCAGTAGCGGAATAGCGACAATAACCCAAGCATAGTTAAACACTTCTCTCTGGGTCGGGGCTAAACTTTCTAGGTCTGAGACTAGCCACTGGGCGATATTTTGACCTACTACAGCTCCCATCCGCTCGTGAATCTTGGCAATCTCATCAATAGAAAGCACGTAGAAAATAAGGCTAAGTACTGTCCAGTGCTTAGCGTATGTGTCATGCTGTCGCTGTTTGGCACGCGCGATCAGCGACAGTAAAATAGCGCTAAGCAGCAAAATACTCGCGGCGTACCAGGTTGGAAGACTGGACTCCGATCCCATTTTTAAGATAGACGTTCTGCCCACAAGGGATTCGATCAAACTAAGCCCGGTCAGAACGGCCACGACAACGAACAATAGGCGCGTGATTTGCTGTGGACGTAGCAAAACGCTATTCACCTGATCAAAACCTTCGTCGGAAGCTCTACGCACAAATCTAGCTCGTTGCAAGTGAGGACGTAACTGGTTGCCGCTGCACGTCTTTAGCCTGTCTGCCTCGTGTGCGATTGACTATAGCACTGGTTGCTTATCCCAGTACATTATCTCGCTACACTAGTAGCGCTAAAATCACTGACAACAGAGGCCCTAACGATAGCTGAGAGCCTCAATTTGGACTATTTGTCGCGCTCAGACTGCAGCCATCGCCGTTTGTAATAGCCCTTGAAACAAAGCAAGTCCATCGGTATTGCCAAGTGCTTTGTCTGCGGCTCTTTCGGGATGGGGCATCATGCCTAGGACGTTACCAGCCTGGTTACAGATGCCAGCGATGTTGTTGAGCGAGCCGTTAGGGTTAGCCGCTTCGTTGACTTCCCCTAGCGCGTCGCAATAGCGAAAAAGGATCTGGTTGTTGTCTTCTAGGGATTTGATAGTGTCGGCTTCTGCAAAGTAGCAGCCTTCACCATGCGCGATCGGCAGGGTAATGATGTGGCCTGGACTGTAGCCTTGAGTCCAAGGCAAATCGGTGCGTTCTACTCGCACAGGAGTGCGATCGCATACAAAGTGCAAATCCCGATTCCTAACTAGCGCCCCAGGTAATAGGCCCATCTCGGTCAGTACTTGAAAGCCGTTGCAGATGCCCATCACCTGTTTGCCCTGTTTGGCGTGGTCGACGGTAGCTCGCATCGCTGGGGAGAACTGGGCGATCGCCCCGCAGCGCAGATAATCGCCATAGCTAAATCCACCGGGTACGACGATCACATCTAGCTCAGAAAGATCGCTCTCTTCATGCCAGACCATACGGGTGGGCTGACCCAGGATGTCACGAAGGATATAGGCAATATCGCGATCACAATTTGCCCCCGGAAAAACGATGACGCCAAAATTCATAGAGTTACCTTCCTACGCTGCTTCAAAAACTTCCACGCAGTAATTTTCGATCACCGGATTCGCCAGTAGTTGATCGCAGATCTTGTCTAGCTGTTCCTGCGCCGACACCTTACTCTGAGCGGTCAAGTCGACCTCAATGTACTTGCCAATCCGCACTTTAGACACATTGTCGTGGCCCATATGGCTCAAGCCAGAGCGCACAGCCGTTCCCGCTGGGTCTAACACAGAAGGCCGCAAAGTCACATAGACCTTTGCTTGGTAGGATTGAACATCAGCAGATTGTGTCACCGCAACGGCCCCAAAAGAACACAAGTGATCCTACCTTATTTAATCTCACCCTCAATATTCTTCTATAGCGTCTGCCACGGCGCTGAATTCTCCGCTGCTGACTAAAGCTTTGCAGAATCACCGACCCAGCGATCGGTCGATACGTAGTCTTCAGCCTTCTTTTCGAGTCTGCAATCGCACGCTGCTATATAGCTTAAAGTGTAGTAAGACGCTCTCGCGTCAATCTTTTTGCAAAATCTCTTAAGGCTAAACAAAAGGCGAATGAAAAGCCGTCGTACCCGAAGCCAAACCCAAATTTTCGAGCTGATCAAGCGGCTTAAAGAAGCAGTCTCAGCTCAAGACCTCTATATTCATCTAAGGCAAGAAAAAAGCAGCATTGGCCTAGCCACCGTCTACCGTGCCCTAGAGTCTCTAAAACAAGAAGGCGTGATTCAAGTCCGCACGCTGCCCAGTGGCGAATCTCTCTATAGCCTTGTCCAGGCAGACACCCATCACCTTACCTGTGTTCGCTGCGGCCACTCCGCTGAAATGGCTGAATGTCCGGTTCATGGCTTAGAAACCCATCTTACCGAGTCTCACCACTTCCAAATTTTTTATCACACCTTAGAATTCTTTGGCCTGTGCGAACAGTGTCAGCAGCTTCAGCCAGATACAGAGGTCTCTCTACTCGACTCACCACGAACGGCTACTGGCTGAGTGATTGGCTGCTCTGCAGGTTGTCCTAAAAAGCTCATCACCTCTTCACACCAGGCCACCCAAGCTAGCTGCTGCCGAATGCCCGCTCGCAGTGCTAGGTACTGGAACTGACTTTCCCGAGACATTTGCGGCAGTTGTTCATACTGCCTAGCCACACTCTGATAGCTCTTCAGCCGTTCTCGGTGCTGTTGATAGTAGGCGTCTAGCATCGTTAATAGCGTTTCTGTCGGCACCGCGTGACCTACCGAAAGCTTCACCAGCAGCTCTGACTTCAGCGGCGCGATCTCTTCCTCTGTCTCACCAATCCACGCCTGTAGAAGCTGCCGTCCGCTCTCGGTGACGGTATACAGCTTCTTATTCGGTCGATTTTCCTGTTCAATTTTCTCAGAAGAAATATGCTCGTCTTCTTCTAGCTTGGCTAGTGCCTTATATATTTGCTGATGGCTAGCGCTCCAAAAGCACTCTACCGACTTATTGAAGCGTTTAACTAGGTCATAGCCGCTACAGGATTCGTTGAACAGCGCGGCCAAAATTGCGTGAGGAAGAGACATGTTTAAGGCCGAGAATATTCACCTATAGACATAGTAAATCAATTGATCCCCACTATGGTATGCGGTTGTAGTGGGCGATCGCCAAGCAAGGGAATGAGCCAAACTTTAAGAAACGAGACTTTGGCGGCGAAGCTGCAGGCAAACGCAGTATGGTTTTGAAAGATTTTCCAGCGCTGATAGTAGGCAAGCATCCACATGGCAGATTCCACCATCGAATCGATACTACAGGAGCAACGGGTATTCGAACCGCCCGCAGCGTTTTCTGCGGCAGCGCGGATACCGAGTATGGAGGCTTATCAGCAGCTCTATGACGAGGCGGCGGCTGATCCTGCTGCGTTCTGGGCGAAGCTCGCTGAAGAAGAGCTTGATTGGTTTGAGAAGTGGGATACCGTGTTGGACTGGCAGCCGCCGTTTGCGAAGTGGTTTGTCGGTGGCAAGATCAATATTTCGTATAACTGTTTGGACCGGCACCTGACGACAGATAAGCGGGACAAGACGGCGCTGATCTGGGAGGGTGAACCGGGTGATTCTCG
Organism: cf. Phormidesmis sp. LEGE 11477; assembly: GCF_015207105.1. GTDB lineage: Bacteria > Cyanobacteriota > Cyanobacteriia > Phormidesmidales > Phormidesmidaceae > Phormidesmis. The sequence goes on along the minus strand of NZ_JADEXO010000043.1, from coordinate 38,273 downwards.
GACGCTGACGTACGCTGAGCTGCATGCAGAAGTGTGTCAGATGGCAAATGTGCTCAAGGATATGGGCGTGCAGAAGGGCGATCGCGTTGGCCTATACATGCCGATGATTCCAGAAGCGGCGATGGCAATGCTGGCCTGTGCCCGAATTGGCGCAGCGCATACGGTGATATTTGGTGGGTTTAGTGCAGAGGCTCTGCGCGATCGCCTCAACGACGCCGAAGCGAAAGTCGTAATCACCGCAGATGGGGGCTTCCGCAAAGATAAACCGATGGGCCTCAAGCCCGCAGTGGACGCCGCCCTCGAAGATAATGCAGTGCCGTCGGTTACTAACGTTCTAGTCGTACAGCGCACCCAGCAAGCAATCGACTGGACAGAAGGCCGCGACGTGTGGTGGCACGATGTCAAGCCGTCGGCCTCTACCGACTGCCCAGCCGAGCCCATGGACAGCGAAGATCTGCTCTTTATCCTCTACACCAGCGGCACCACCGGCAAACCCAAAGGCGTCGTCCACACCACGGCTGGCTACAACCTCTATACCCACATGACCTTCAAGTGGACTTTTGATATCAAAGAAGAGGATATCTATTGGTGTACGGCAGACGTTGGCTGGATTACAGGCCATAGCTACATCGTGTATGGTCCGCTTTCTAATGGCGCAACCACGCTGATGTACGAAGGTGCGCCTAGGCCGTCTAACCCTGGGGCCTTTTGGGATGTAGTAGAAAAGTACAAAGTTTCTATCTTCTACACCGCGCCGACGGCAATTCGCGCCTTCATGAAGATGGGTAACAAGGAGCCAAATGCTCGCGATCTATCCTCTCTGCGGATCTTGGGCACGGTGGGCGAGCCGATCAACCCCGAAGCCTGGATGTGGTATCGCCAGGTAATTGGTGGCGATAACTGTCCGATTGTGGATACCTGGTGGCAAACCGAGACAGGCGGCTTTATGCTGACGCCGCTGCCAGGCGCAACGCCCACTAAACCTGGATCTGCGACTAAGCCCTTCCCTGGGATTGTGGCGGATGTGGTTGATGGCGAGGGGAACCCGGTGGGCGCAAACGAAGGCGGCTACCTGGTAGTGAAGTACCCCTGGCCGAGCATGATGCGTACGGTCTATGGGGACGATGCGCGCTTCCGGCGGACGTATTGGGAGCATATTCCCCCCAAAGATGGACAGTATTTATATTTTGCAGGCGATGGAGCACGAAAGGACGCCGATGGCTATTTTTGGGTGATGGGCCGGACGGATGATGTGCTCAATGTGTCGGGTCATCGACTGGGCACGATGGAGATTGAGTCGGCCTTGGTGTCGCATCCAGCGGTAGCTGAGGCGGCGGTAGTCGGTCGCAAGGATGAGATCAAAGGTGAAGACGTGTATGCGTTTGTGACCTTGGAGTCTACCTATTCGGCCAGCGATCAGCTAAATACTGAGCTGAAGCAGCACGTAGTCAAGGAGATTGGTGCGATCGCCCGCCCTGGTGAAATCCAATTTACCGACGCCCTACCCAAGACCCGATCTGGCAAAATCATTCGCCGCTTCTTACGCAACCTAGCTAGCGGCGAAGACGTTGTGGGTGACGCAACGACAATGGAAGATCAGAGCGTATTAGAAAAACTGCGCCAGGGTTCGTAACACGCTTGCCAAGATGCTCTAAATGAATAGTCGAGTCAATTGCACGCCTGGTACTGAGGAATTTTTCTTTAGGTAGACCCAGACTAAGGGGTCAGGCGGTAAGTTGGTACCAACACTGTCTTCACTGCTTTTATCCTAATCGACTATGCTAAGTCTCTTTAAATCGCAAAAAACGTCGGCTGTGGTTCGCGAACAGCAGATAGAAGACGATCGGATGCGAGATGTAGAGCTGTTGCTGGAAAGTCTTTTTTTGAGAGAGGAAGTGACACTGCGGCTGATAATGGACTGTCTGTATGATGTGGGCTCGATAAATCTGGTGAATCGGCGGGTGCGATCGCGCCCACTAAACCGAATTATGAAGCTGATTGCTCGCCATTCCAAGCCGGTATTTCGTCCGTTCATGCTGCGCTGGAGCCGTAAGAACTGCCCTCGTCTGATCACGGGATGGCTGCATTCGCAAGTTAGATTTAGACCCAAAGAAGTCGTTTTGCCAGAGGTCTACGAACCGCAGAAGTAGGCTAGTCAATTTTAGCTGCGGCTACTCAGATGAGCGTAGACGGGCATGATAGAGTTTGAGACGAATGATTGACAATTGTGTCAGGTACTCGTTGGTGAGATCACACCAATATTTATCTGGAATGTTTATCTGTTCTGACTGCCTACGAGAGAGAAAAAGCTAACGTGAGCTCAATCAAGATTCCGATCTTAGATCTCAAGCCTCAGTACCAAGCGATCAAATCAGAAATCCAAGCCGCTATCGATGCGGTGCTTGAGTCGGGCCAGTTTGTTCTAGGGCCGACGGTTGCAAACTTTGAAGCTGAAGCTGCCAGGTACTTAGGGGTCAAGCATGCTATCGGCGTAAACTCGGGCACGGATGCTTTGATCATTGGCCTTAGGGCCCTGGGTATAGAAGCTGGCGATGAGGTGATTACAACCTGCTTTAGTTTCTTTGCGACTGCGGAATCGATTAGTAACATTGGGGCAAAGCCGGTGTTCGTCGATATCCAGGCCGATAGCTTTAACATCAACCCTGACCTGATCGAGGCGGCAGTCACAGCCAAAACTAAGGCGATTATGCCGGTGCATCTGTATGGCAATCCGGCAGCGATGGCGAAAATCAGGGCGATCGCAGCAAAACACAATCTCAAAATTATCGAAGACTGTGCCCAATCTTTTGGGGCGGTCTACAAGGGTAATTGTGATGGCTGTGAAGATACCTGTGACGATGCAATTCGCCAGCCGCTGATGGGAAGGCGCGCCGGCAGTCTGGGTGATGTGGGTGCCTTCTCATTTTTTCCGACTAAAAATTTGGGGGCCTATGGCGATGGGGGCTTGATCACCACCGACGACGATCGGCTAGCAGAACTCGCCATCATGCTGAGAATGCACGGTTCTAAGCAGAAGTACTGCAATGAAATGCTGGGCTATAACTCCCGTCTTGACGCGATTCAAGCCGCTATTTTGCAGGTCAAGCTTCACTATATTGATCTGTGGAATCAGCAGCGCCGACAGGTTGCTAAGACGTATAGCCAGCTTTTAGAAGGTGTCGCTGATGTAATTACGCCAGCGCTAAGTGATGGCCATGTTTTTCATCAGTACACCATCCGCATCTTGGGTGGCAAACGAGACCATGTAAAGAAGTCACTGGCCGATGCGGGCGTTGGCAGTATGGTCTACTATCCTTTCCCTCAAGATCGCTTGCCGATCTATGACGGACAATATCCCGCTAATCCAGTGAGTGATGAGCTAGGTAAACAGGTTTTGAGTTTGCCAATATGGCCAGAGCTATCGGCTGAAACAAGCCAGTTTGTCGTGAAGACATTACGAGCAAGCTTGTAGGCTGGCGTAAAAGAGAATGCTGAGCGCCTTATGGTTCAATTCTTGGTGCTCAAATCTTGGTGTTCAAAGTCAGTAGATCGATCAGTGCTTTCTACTATCTAGATAGCTAAATCGGTAAATTCCGCCTGTTACACCGTGTTCCTGCTGAGTAGCCTATATCTATACAATATCTTCTCTTCATGCTTATGCTCTTCAAAGCGTCTGTTGGTCGTTTGATTTTGAGCTGTACTATCGGATTAGCTTGTCTGGTTACTGGGGTAAAGACAGCCTACGCAGAACCGCTATTGGCAGAGGTGATTTCTCTATCGCCGTCGGAGTCTAGTCAGTTTGAGACGCAGCGCTCAGAGCTTGGTTTGAGTGCGATCGCCCAGAATATCAATACGGGTGTCGAAGTTCGTCGCCAGCAAGCAGAAAACGCTGCTAAAGCAGGTACGCTTGATTTTGCCGATCTGCCGCTAATCGGTTCTCTCTTAGAAAATGGAGGCAAACTTAGTACGGGTGGCAATTCGCCGATGTCTTTTAGCGTGGGTAGCGTGATGGGTTCTTATGGCGTAGTAATGAATGCTGATTTCTGACAATATTTGAAGCGAAGTCGTAGATACGGATAGATACTATAAGATAAGGCTGCTCTGTCAAAGGTCGCTGCAGTGGCGACAGAAAGCTTGCCTTATGCCAGAAGATACTCTCTTCAGTAAGATTATTCGCAAAGAGATTCCCGCTGATATCGTCTACGAAGACGACCAGTGTTTAGCCTTTCGAGATATTGCGCCTCAAGCACCGACGCATATCTTAGTCATTCCTAAGAAGCCACTTCCCAAGCTGTCAGACGCTCAAGCAGAAGATAAGGCTCTGCTAGGTCATTTGCTGTTTGTTGTGAGCGATATCGCTAGAGAGCAGCAGCTAGAGAAGGGCTATCGAGTGGTTATTAATACGGGCGAAGACGGGGGCCAGACCGTGTTTCATCTACATTTACACCTGCTGGGTGGACGAGCGCTAGGCTGGCCGCCAGGTTAGCGGAAGGTGAAGCTGGCCGACAGTGCCCTGCTGACTATTCCTGAGGGATTAGACTTCCTATTAGATACTTACCTGGCTACTCATCTGGCTATTCATCAATTCGCTCTAGCTGCCAGAGGATTTGATTCCCTTCACGACGAATGCGAGAGACGGTCCAGTTACGCCAGGCCCAATAGTCACCTCGGCTGGTAACCGCGCTAGCATTGACGTCCATTAAATCAGCAAGCTCTGCGCTGGTAATGAGATAGCCTTGTTTAGCCAGCTCATCTGTGACTTGGAGCGTTTCTAATGTATTTTTGATGCGGGTGACTCTAGAAGTTTCTGAGAGACCGTTATCGAGCTGCTTTTTGGAGATGGCTGGAGCTGTCATGACACCTGATTCTTTCTGATTGTTTGTCTCGTCAAATGTTAGCGTCGGTGTGTGAGATGGATCACCTTCAGTGACAGTAATTTGAGCGGGTATATCAGATAGCACGTTTTTTAAGGTTGAGGCAGATTTTGCTGAGCTGGCTGATGCCTGGTGCTGTTTGAGCGAGATCGGCTGTGAGTGAGAGTAGGCTCTTGCTATTTCGTCGCAGCGTTCGTTTCCGGGATTACCAGTGTGACCTCGTACGTAACGCCAGTCGATATCAATCTGCTCAGTACTCAAGGTTTGACTAAGCTGATCGAGCTGCTGCCAAAGATCTTTGTTGAGCACAGGCTTACCTGATGAGGTTTTCCAGCCCTTGCGCTTCCACCCTTTTATCCATTTGGTAATGCCGTTTTTGAGATATTCGCTGTCGGTGTGTAGGATGACCGCGCTACTCTCGATACTCGCTGATGAAAGAAATTCTAGGGCTGCGATCGCAGCCTGCATTTCCATCCGGTTATTTGTGGTTTTGGTATCGCGGCCCCCTAGCTCTTGAACCTGGCCGTCGGCGAATTCTATCAGCGTTCCCCAGCCACCGGGGCCAGGGTTTCCTGAACAAGCGCCATCGGTGTATATTTCTTTAACTTGAGCAGTGGCTTGAGCAGTTGGCATGTCGTGGGTTAGTCCTTTTGAAGCGGGCCCTTCATGATAGATTCGATCGATGGGCTAGCCAAACGGTAGCTTAGCGCGAATGTATTCTCGGCGCATGCGGGCGATCGCATCGATCGAAATTCCCTGCGGGCACACCGACTGACACTCACCGTGATTTGAGCAATCGCCAAAGCCTTCTGCTGTCATTTGTTGCGTCATCTTCACCACCCGCTGCTTGCGCTCCGGCTTTCCTTGAGCCAGCAGCGCTAGATGAGAAATCTTAGCCGCTGTAAACAGAGAGGCCGACGCATTCGGGCAGGCCGCCACGCAAGCGCCACAGCCAATACAGGTAGCATAGTCAAAAGCTTGGTCGGCGTCGGGTTTGTTGACGAGCACTGCGTTAGCATCCGGCGCGGCCCCAGTTTTGATAGAGACATAGCCGCCAGCCGTAACAATGCGGTCCAAGGCCGATCGATCGACAACTAAATCTTTGACAACTGGAAAGGCAGTCGCTCGCCAGGGCTCGATCGTCACCGTATCGCCGTCTTTGAAGTTACGCATGTACAGTTGACAGACCGAAGTTCGCTGCTGAGGACCATGTGCCTGACCGTTGATCATCATGCCGCAAGAGCCACAGATTCCCTCTCGGCAGTCGTGATCGAATTCGACTGGAACTTCTCCCTGTAGCGTTAGATGTTCGTTCAGCATATCGAGCACTTCTAAGAAAGACAGATCCGGCTGAACGCCATCGACCGTATAGCGCCTAAAGCTACCTTCGGATTGAGTATCGGTCTGTCTCCAAACCTTCAGACTGATTCTCATAGTGGATTTGTCTGTGGCAACTGTTCTGTCTCCATCTATTTTAGATAAACAAGAGTAGCCCATGAGCGCACGCTATACTACTGTCCGCAAATAACCACTTTTGGAACTATCGGGCGAAACCTCAAAACAGTAGGTTTATGGGCCATATTCGTGTTTCAGAAACCGTGTCACAATCAAAGTGTCAAAAATAGAAACGCTTTACAAGCTTTGACATATGCGGATAGGCTACGCCCGAGTTTCGACCTAAAGAGGATAAATTGAAGCGAAGCTAGCGCTATGAGAAGTTAGCGAAAAGGCGTCGCCTCAGTCCTGCTGCTGCAAAATCCTTCTCAAATAACAATGCTACTTCGCCAGTTTGATCTTAGACTTTACGGTAGGTTTTACCGCGCCATTTAATAGAACGCTGGAAGGCTGAAAGAATTATTCTTAGCACTGCTGCAGGATCAGCTAATGGTGAAAACCAAAAGAACATCGCTTTGAACGGGTTTGCTTGAGTCCAGTCATAGGAGCCTGCAACAGCGGCTTGCATACCAATCCGGATAGTCAGCAATAGAATGTTGAGCATGACTGCGGCTACAACAACAACCGATCCAACGCTCTCCCACCCCCAAAACTTCACGCCGCTCCAGGCTAGCAACAACAGCGGTATCGGCAACGCCTGAGTACTCACCAGCAGCCACAAGTCGCTCCATAGCTGTCCGTGCGAAATAGAATCCTTCAGGTCAAGGGAGCGCCCCCACCCGCTCCAAGTTTCCGCTATTCCCTCATACATCCGCACGCTGATCACATCGGCTCCATCTAAGAAACCCACCCTGTAACCGCGCCGCGCCGCCTCACGCACTAGCGTGACATCATCACAAAAAGAACTCGCCGCACAGGTGTAGCCGTCTAGTTCTTTTAGCACCTTTCTTCGAGAAAGAAAACACTGACCGTTTGCCATCGCCCGTTCTGTGTCAGGGACCGTTACGCCCGCCGAATCAAAGCGATAAATCAACGTCATCAACATTGCAGGCTGCAACCACCATTCACCAGCCGACTCAAGAATAAAACGCGGCGATAGCGAAACAATATCGTAGCCCTGCGTTTCCGCTTCATATAGCAGACTAGCTGCCAACCCAGGCTGAGGTTGAGTATCGGCGTCTACGCCTAACACCCAGTCGCTATTAGCATCAGTGCTCAAAAAACCACTGTGCAATGCCCAGGGCCTGCCAACCCAGCCATCGGGCAGCGCTTCGTCCGTGACTAGCCGAATGCGACTATCTTTTTTTCCAAGCGCAGCTACCTTTGCTTGTGTCCCGTCCGTAGAACGGCTGTCGACCACCAAAATCTCTCGAACCACATCGGACTGAGCTGACAACCCTACTAGGCAAGGTTCTACCCTATGCGCTTCGTTTAAGGTCGGCACAACTACGCTGACCGCTGCCGCCTGTGAGCGAGTGGACGGCTTGGGCTGAAGGGGCTGCCGCCGCCTGACCCCCTTGAGCAGCCTAGAAAGCAACAACAACGTGGCAGGTAGCTGAACCAAAAGTAGAACCAGCGCAGTGGCCCCGACCGGAGCCGAAATATCTACAGCACCAGCCGACACTAGCTCTGCAATTGGCAAAAATCTCACCTAGGTTTCTCCTGACCCAGAGACAGCCAGCGTCTCAAAGTTGGCCACGCTCTCGCCATAGGTTTCCGTCGCAGAACGGTACAGCAGCAGCGCAGGCAGTACGCCTAACAACAGCCCAAGCAAGATAGGAAAATAGATTTTGCTGTCTATGCTGATGACCATGGCGAACGTAAAGTTGCTCAGGTATATGGACAGCGGCAAACCTAGCGGAACGTTGGATATTTCTAAGGATTTAGCTTTCCAGAGTACGGCTGCGATCGCCATAAACACTGCCCCTGTACCAAACCAGCCCGCAAAGTTTTGGTATGGCATCCCAAAAAATTCACCTGGCTGATCCCAAGCCCAAAATGGCATTGTGGTTTGGCTCATAGCTGGATCCAGCACGAAATCCCAGGAGGTGAGGAGCAGAGACCCGAAGGCGATCGCACTTGGCACTCGCAGCTTACCTAAACCCACCAAGCCCATATAAGCCAGCAGATACGCGCTGAAGCCCAGATAAAACCAGGACAGCGGAATGGTAAACGGCACCAGACCTGCCATCTTGTAGCCTAGGCCAGAAAGGTAGTGATATTCTCCAAAAGGAAAGCCTGTGCTGGTGCCTAGCAGCTCAGCGCCAGTAGAAACGACCAGCGCTGGCAGCATAAAGGTTAGCCAGTGCCATAAGCTCAGGTTGCGATAGGCATAAATAGAGACAGCTAGTGCCCCCGAAATCATGTACACCGCACCGCCACCTGCCATTGACCACTGAAATGCCTGCTGCCCAAACTCAGGCAGCGCCGCGATGAAAGCCGTGTTCGGCAACACGATTAAAAGCCCTGCTAATCCAAAAATCAGTGAAGCTACATGAACCGAAAAGAAAGTGCGCTGTGCGATCTCCAGTGCCTTCATACTTACGCCCTAGAATTAATTTTTCGTATCGGTAATATAACAAGGTTCACTGAAGTTAGCTGCTCACTTCTATACCAGGGTAAGCACAAGAAAAATGTGCTCAACCTCTGCTAAGAAGAAACTGAAAAGCCTAGAAAGAGCTTAGTCGTCCTTGCTGCGCTTCATTCCAAAGAACACAGTTCTTGGCAGGTAGTATTGAGCTAGGCGTGCTGCTAGACGTTGAGACATAGCCCAGAAAGCTTTGTTGCGTTCACGAATTCTATAATGGGACATAAAAAACGCTGTCTTAGCCCGAATCAAAAGGTCTAGATAATGAGAGGGCCAAATGTATGTAGAACATGTCACCTGCTCTGTGTCAGAGAACTGAAACTAAAACCATACGTACTACCCAAAATCGCTTTCAGCCTATGGCTAGATTTTGAAGTAGTCAGGGCCTTACCCCGGTCCGGGTCCAGAGCCATAGTAGATGTCTAGACAAACGAGCGCGACTCAGTAAATCGGGAGTAAGAAAGATAAGGAAGTACACAGACGGGTACTGACAGAGGTGTTACTCTTCACTCATTCTGGGACTGTTCCTAGAAGATTGAAGGTATGGTGTAATGACACAGCATCGGAGATTAGACCAGCGATTGAATGCGGTTTTTGTAGGGACTGTTGCATTTTTTCTGGTGCTGACGGGTAATACAGTTGCGATCGCTAACGGTGTCATCAGTAGCGAGATTGAGAATCTGCGACAGGGTTGGCGACTCACTCACTACAATCAGCAACCTGTGGAGTCAAATATCGAGTTCACTATCGAGTTTGATCTAGGAGGTGAAATCCATGGGTTTGACAGTTGCAACTATTACGATGGCAGATATCTACAGCGAGCTGGTGAACAGATGGTTGTCTCAGTTCTAGGCCGTACTTTGATGAGATGCACCTCTGTGTCTGAAACAATGTCGGACTATCAGTATGGGCAACTACTTTCCCAAGTGAATCGCTATATCCTCTCGAATAGTTCTTTGAGACTGGAAACACCTGACGGTAGTGAACTGGTGTATGAAGTACAACTCGATGACGATATGAACGATGAGGAAGTGAGTAGCTATCAGCATTAGTGTCAAAAGCCTTCGGTTTTGAGATCTTTATGATCTTGGATAAACGGTTTGTTTGGAAGAGTAGTCTACTTGTAAGAACGCTGTGTGAGCTTTACATTTTCAAAGTCGAGTTCTTCTTCAATCAGCGTATGCGCCCGCTCATCTCCCTCATATTGCCAAGCAGAAACGGTTGAATATTGCTGATCTCTTCTTTGGGCCTCGCCCTCAGAGGTTTGGTACTCGGTGCGAAAGTGACTGCCGCAGGATTCTTTTCTAGCGAGGGCGTCGTGGGCCATCAGCTCACCTAGCTCTATAAAATCTGCAACTCGTCCGGCAAACTCAAGGTTTTTATTCAAGGTGTTGGCTTCGCCGGGAACGCGCAAGTTTTGCCAGAATTCATGGCGGAGCGATCGCACACCCTCGATTGTCTCCTCCAACCCCAACTGACTCCGACTCATCCCCACCCCGTTCCACAGTAGCCGGCCTAGCTCGCGGTGAAACGCAAGTACTGTCTTTTCCCCTTTAATGCTCAATAGCTTCAGCGTTCTGGCCCGAGCGGATGCTTCCGCTTCTGCAAAGGCATCATCAGAGGTGTCTACTAGTTCTGTTGGATTCGTAGCGAGATAATCGCTTAGCGTGTACGGAATAATGAAGTAGCCGTCGGCTAATCCCTGCATCAAAGCGCTTGCGCCTAGACGATTTGCCCCGTGGTCTGAGAAGTTTGCTTCACCTAGTGCAAATAGTCCTGGAATAGTCGTCATCAGGTGATAGTCCACCCACAGTCCGCCCATGGTGTAATGCACTGCTGGGTAGATCCGCATGGGTAGGTTGTAGGGATCTTCGCCCGTGATTCGCTGATACATCTCGAATAGGTTGCCGTAGCGAGCGGCGATTGCCTCTTTTCCTTGGGCGGCGATCGCATCGCGAAAGTCTAGATATACAGCCAAGCCCGTCGAACCCACGCCCCGGCCTTGATCTATCACCTGTTTGGCATTGCGAGAAGCCACGTCCCTGGGCACCAGATTACCAAAAGTCGGATAGCGCGTTTCTAGATAGTAGTCGCGATCGCTTTCTGGAATATCTTTGGCGGCTCGCCGATCGCCCGCTTGCTTTGGCACCCACACCCGGCCATCATTTCGCAAGCTCTCACTCATCAGCGTCAGCTTTGATTGAAACTCACTGGCTACTGGAATGCAGGTCGGATGAATCTGGGTAAAGCAAGGATTTGCAAATAGTGCGCCTCTTTTGTGCGATCGCCAGGCCGCCGTCACGTTAGAATTCTTGCCATTCGTCGAAAGATAGTACACATTGCTATAGCCACCTGTGGCTAGTACTACCGCATCTCCGGCATACCGCTCAAATTCGCCAGTGAGCAGATTACGCACGACAATCCCTCTGGCTCGCCCTTCGATCACAACTAGATCTAGCAGCTCGCGCCGAGGAAACAGCGATATCTGCCCTGCAGCCACCTGCCGCATCATCGCGCCATAAGCACCAAGCAAAAGCTGCTGCCCCGTCTGCCCCCGTGCATAAAACGTTCTAGACACCTGCGCCCCGCCGAAAGATCGGTTAGCCAGTAAGCCGCTGTATTCTCTGGCAAACGGCACGCCTTGAGCCACGCACTGATCGATGATTTGATTGCTGATCTGTGCCAGCCTATAAACGTTTGCCTCGCGCGATCGATAATCGCCGCCTTTGATCGTGTCGTAGAACAGTCGCCAGATGCTATCGCCATCATTAGGATAGTTTTTGGCGGCGTTGATTCCTCCTTGGGCAGCGATACTGTGGGCCCGGCGGGGTGAGTCTTGAATGCAAAAGCTTTTGACCTGATAGCCCTGTTCTGCTAGGGTTGCCGCTGCTGATGCACCCGCTAGTCCGGTGCCTACGACCAGGATTGTGTGTTTTGCTTTGTTGGATGGATTAACTAGCTGAGACTGGTCTTTGAAAAGAGTCCACTTTTCGGCTAAAGGGCCCGTTGGAACACGCGCGTCTAACTGCATTACAGCCACCTGAAGTAGATAGCAATCGGCAAACTGATAAATCCTAGCGCGATCGCACTTCCCAATAGGCTACTAGCCGCGACCATTCCCGGTTTGGTGGCTATGCCCATTGATTGAAACGCACTCCAAAGTCCGTGACGCAAATGCAATCCTAGAAAGCTCAAGATCACTACGTAGCTGACTGCGTAAGTTGGCTGCTGAAATGTCTCAAGTACCAGTCGAGCCAAGTCGCGATCCGTTGAATTCGGCAGGCTGTATGCAGGACCAAATTTAAAGGTTGCTACATGCCAAACCAGAAATACAGCTAGCAGCCCACCCGAAAAAATCATCGTTCGAGAGGCTAGCGTCTGGCGACTAGGTCTACCTGCACTCTCATACTCTTCATATTGCTTTGGCCGAGCTTGTCGCTTACCAAGGTAGATGCCGATGCCGATAGCAGCATGCACACTTACTATGGCTAGTAGCCCAAGTTCGACTAGATAGAGTAGTGCTCCCAAACTATCGAGTCTGTGGGCTAACTGGTTGTAAGTCGATACTCCTAAGAACAAGGTGAGGTTGCCAAGTAGATGCCCAACGACAAAAGTAGTCAAACCTAACCCGGTGACGCCAGTGAGAATCTTCTTTCCAATCGGCGAGCTGTAGACGCTATCTTTGTCAGCTTTAGCCTGAGCATTCTGTGCTGGTGTAAGAACCATCGACTGATCTCAAAGAATCATTTCGGGCTCACCATTTTAAACTGAATCCACCTGAAAATGCTGTGCGAAGTGCATCTTCAGGTGGACAAGAAATATCAGACCGTCTTTCTTAAAGTATCTTCTTCAAAGATATCTCTTGCAAAAGACTGTCTTTCTCTAGGGACTACTCTTCAATGGTGACGGACTTAATCTTGTCGCCCTTTTTAATCGCGTTGACGACATCCATATCTTCAGTCTTACCGAAGACGGTGTGAATCCCGTCTAGATGGCCTTGAGCTTCATGGCAAATGAAGAACTGGCTACCACCGGTATTCTTGCCAGCATGGGCCATAGAAAGGCTGCCGGCCTCGTGTTTGTTAGGATTGATCTCACAGTCGATTTTGTAGCCAGGACCGCCTGTCCCAGTGCCGTTGGGGCATCCTCCTTGGACCATGAAATTGGGAATTACGCGGTGAAAGTTAAGGTCGTCATAAAAGCCATCTTTTGAGAGCTTTACGAAGTTGGCAACGGTGTTAGGGGCATCTTGCTCAAACAGCTCAAGGTTGATAGTCCCTTTGTCTGTCTCCATGATTGCGCGGGTCATACGGTCTTCCTTTAGCGGGTAATAGACTCAAGTATTTTATAGTGCATTGCCCTGAGTAAGGAGGGCTACTTCCGGGTGGAATACCGCCCAAGCCGATCTCAATAAGCTGATAGAAGCTGCTAGCGCTGCATCTCTAGCTCACGATCGTAGGCTGTTTCAATCACGCTCAGGCGCGTTTCAAACTCTAGTGCTTGCAGCTCAGCCTGTATAATCTGCTCATCTTGGTAGTATTCAATTTTGTCTGTTAGCTGCTGTTCGTAGTCGAGTCGGAGCTGATCAGTGGCTGCCTTTAGGCGAGCTGCATGCTCATTTTCCAGCCGTTCTAATTGTGATCGCCTGTCTTTCAATGAAGCGAGTAGCTCGTTGATGCGCCGCACTAGCAGCCAATAGACAATTGCCGCTGCAAGACAGCCTACAGCTAAGCCAATAAAAAGACCCAGAATCAAAGCACTATGCTCCTAACTATTTAGTCAGTTTTAGATCCAACCGAACTTTAGGTAGATCGAATAGTGTGGATTATGCCCTATCAGTGTCGGGTCTATGACAGAAGCCGCAATAATTTTTCCCATTAATAATTTTCCATGCTTTACAGGCTGCAAGCTTAAGAAGCAGGATGCTGAGGCAATGTAACTAAAGCTAAGGCTCCTGACATAGATAGATAAGGTATTCAGTAAGATAGAAAAGTAAGCAGTACGCAAGGAAGGATAGGCCCTTTTGAATGATCCCCTAAAAGTTATGGCTGATAAGACAGTTAGTACAGTGAGTGACGCTCCCGAGTCGGCAGCATCTATTGACGCCACGCCTGAGACTGAAGTTTTGCCTAGTGTTGATAGCGAATTCAAGACGCCTATCGATGAAGAGGCCAAGGCGCTGGCACTGGCGATCGCAGAAGCAGCAGACGATCGTAAGGCGGGTAATATCACAATTTTGCAAACGGGTGATGTTTCTTATCTAGCTGATTACTTTGTGATTGTCACTGGCTTTTCTAATGTGCAGGTGCGAGCGATCGCAAACACCATAGAAGGCACGGTCGAAGATAGCTTTAATCGGCAGCCGCTTCGCACCGAAGGCATGAGTGAGGGCCGTTGGGTGCTCAAAGACTATGGCGATGTCATTGTTCATATTTTTATGCCAACCGATCGCGAATACTACGATCTAGAAGCCTTTTGGGGGCATGCCGAACGGATCGAATTCCAGCCGACCTCACCACTCAATCGTTAGCTTGCTCTAGGTAGGTAGCCTCACTTGAAGCGGGTTCAGCTCAGATAGATTCGGCTGCTTTCGCCAAGGAATCTTTGTGAATGCGCTTTTGTGAGTGGCTTTGTCAGTAGGCTTTACGAAAGGCAGCTTTGTTAGTTTGTGCCTGATGTCAGTCAGTCTTCGCTAGTCAATCTTCGAAGGCGGTTTGGCCTTACCGTTATCCAGAGAAAACCGTAAAATAAGACACTTTCAAAGGAGCTTTTGTGTAATACCGATGAACGGCGATACTAAGAAGAGTTCCATCAGCGCTCGCTGTCCGGTTCCTGTCGATCAAATTCCAATCAAGGAGTACGAAAGCATGAGCGAATCCTGGTTTTATTGCTGGGGCGCGCGATCACTAAAAGGCTATTTGATACCAGTTATCAGCCTTTGGCTGTTGAGCTGGCTAGTCGTTGGCCCGATGGCAGCGGTGAGTTTTTCACCTGCCAAGTTGCCGCTTCAGTTTATGATTAGTGCCTCTTTGGGCGCGCTGATTTTGCCTGTGCTGGCGCTAGTACAGCTATATATCGGCTGGAACCACGTGTGCGATCGCCTTTCTGGGCAGTCTGTTTTCTACGAAGAATCCGGCTGGTATGACGGTCAAGTATGGGACAAGCCAGAAGAGGTGTTTAATCGTGATCGTCTGATTGCTGACTATCAGGTAAAGCCGATTTTGCTGCGCCTACAGAAGACCTTTGCCGCGATCTGTGGCATTCTGGCATTTAGTCTAGTGACTTGGCAGTTCATTTAATTGCAGTTCATTTGATTATAGTAATTTGACTGTGATTATCTGAGCGTTATACCAACGTCTACATACGAAAACGAGATCCTATGAATAGGACGAATCGCCACGCTTCCTCGCTTCTAAAAGTTCAGCTTCTAAGAGAAGGGATTGTCGAATCTACGCATGAGGTTCACGCAGTTGCCTGTGATGCTAGGGGCCGCGTCTTAGCGAGTGCTGGCGATCCAGAGCTGGGCACGTTCATTCGCTCTTCGCTCAAGCCGTTTCAGGCAATGTCTGTGACGGGCACAGGTACGCTAGACCACTTCAACTTGACCGACAGAGACCTCGCAATTATCTGCAGCTCTCACCATGGCAGCATCGAGCAGACTCGTCAGGCTTTTAATATTCTGTGGCGCTGCGATGTCGATCCAGCCGCCTTGCAATGTCCGGTTCCCCCCGGTAAGACAACGCCCCTAGCGCATAACTGTTCGGGCAAGCATGCTGGAATGCTAGCGGTGTGCAAGCAGAAGGGCTGGTCCTTGGATGGGTATATGCAGCGATCGCACCCCGTTCAGAAGCTAGTCGCCTCTCGCATTGCCGAACTTTTGGGTATGCCTGCCGACGAATTTATCTGCGCTCACGATAGCTGCGGCGTTCCCACCTATCTGATGCAGCTCAGCCAGATGGCGACCCTGTTCGCCAAGCTCACCTCCGGTAAGAGTTTGGAAATGGAGCGCATTGTCCGCGCTATGACCCATCACCCAGAGATGATCTCAGGTCCAGAAGGGTTCGACACTTTGCTCATGCAGCTAACCGAAGGCGAGCTAGTCAGCAAGGCAGGGGCCGAAGGCGTGCAGTGTATTGGCCGAGTTAGAGAAGGGATGGGGATTGCCGTCAAGTCTGTAGATGGCTCCAAGCGGGCAAAATATGCAACTGCTGTGTATTTGCTCAAGCAGTTTGGCTGGATTACGCCTGACGTTTCTGAAACCCTATCCGACAAATTTATGATGCCAGGTCGCTATACCCGCATCGAAGTAGTCGGTGAGATGTCAATGATATAGCGGGTTCTAGCGACTTCTCAAAATAGTTTCAAAGAAAGTTCCACATTTTTGAAGGTAACCCGCTATACTTGTTAAGCGCTCAAGAGGGCGTCCCCATCGCGGGGTAGAGCAGTCTGGTAGCTCGTCGGGCTCAATGGTTCAACATCACTATGTGCTTAACAGTGAGTTGAACAGGGCAGCATAGAGAGAAATTTCTATGTGTAATCTGTCAAATTCGGGGAAGCCATTAGCACGGTAATCCCGAGCCAAGCCAAAGCTTCGTTTAGAGGCTACGGAAGGTGTAGAGACTGGATGGCAGACACCCTAACGAAATAGGTTTGATACCTAGACGAGGGTGAAGGGACAGTCCAGACCAGCAAACGACTCAATAGCTGTAAAAAGCATACTGTTAAAGGTAATTGAGTGCGGCAGTGAAAGCTGTAGTGGTAAGCATAACCCGAAGGTCCATGGTTCAAATCCATGCCCCGCCACCAAATAGGTGTAAAAGCCCGATACTCATTGAGTATCGGGCTTTTAGTTTTTGATATTAAACGGACTGCTGTACAAAGCGAGCAACGACAGCTTCAAATTTTTGAATTTATTACTTTGCTACAGCCACAAACAATGGATACCAAGCTGAAAGGCGATATTGCAGAGCAATGCACCATTGTTCAAGCGCTCAAGTATGGATGGGGTGTGCTTCGACCTATCGGAGACAGGCTACCCTATGACCTTGTCTTTGATATTGGCGAGCGATTGGTCAAGATTCAGGTAAAGGCAGCTTGGTTCGATCAAAAAGCGCAAAATTACGTTGTCGATAACCGTCGCACCAAAACTAATCGCAGAACTATGGTGCGATCGCCCTACGAGGCTTCTGACTTTGACTTTGCGATCGCCTATATCAGTGAAGAGGATGTGTTCTACATCTTTCCAGCCGCTGTATTCATCAGCTATGGCAGCGAAATCCACCTAGTGGAAGCAGAAAAACGCCAGCGAAAGCCTCGTTCAGCAGGCTACCGAGAACAGTGGACGCTAATTGAACAAGCCATCGCTTAATTACAAATCCAATTACAAGCTGAGAGATTGAACGAGCCAGCTAATGAATGGACCTGTCGCTAAGGCTGGCAAGAAAGAAGCAACGTGAATCCTTCCGACTTCTAGTAGGTTTAGTCCTAAGCCTAGAAGCATGATGCCACCAATGCCGGTGACTAGTAAGACGCTAGGAGCCGTAGCTGGATCGGGAATCACCTGGCCGAACCCGCTAGCTAAAAGAGAAAGCCCACCCTGATAAAAGATAATCGGCAATATCGAAAAGCCAACACCGATACCGTAAGTTCCTGTGAGAGCGATTGAAACCAGTCCATCCATTGTGCTCTTGACCACCAGAATGGTGCTGTCTCCTAGCAGACCGTTGTTCAAGCTGCCCAGGATTGTCATTGGCCCGACGCAAAACAGCAGACTAGAGGCAACAAAGCCCTCGGTAAAACGACTCCCCCCTTTGAACCGAGCCTTTAGCCAGTTCCCTAAGCCTGTGAGCCGATTCTCTATCTGCCACCACTCACCGAGCAATCCACCGATAGCTAGTGATATCAACGCCAAGATGACGCCTGCAATGCTACCTACTTGAGCTTTAGATAGATCTTGAGCCATAGATATGCCGATAAAAATAGTCGTCAGACCCATAGCTTGGGTAATGATGGCTCGCATTCTAGGCGATAGCTGATTGCGTAGTAGTAGACCGCTGCCTGTTCCTAGCAACACCAGCGCTACGTTGATCCAGGTGCCGCTTGTCTTTGCCCAAAAGGTTAGCATTAAGAAATATGTGTGAGAATTATTGCAATCGATTTAATGCGATCGCCCAAACGTAAGGAAAAAGTATTATGCCATCGGTTAGTCTCATCCGTGCTCAGAGCTACGAGATTGAAGCCTTATCTGAACGTTTGGAAGCGCTGCTGGCACCGATGGGTGGTATAGCGCAGTATGTGAAGCCAGGCGATCGCGTCTTATTAAAGCCCAACATGCTAACTGGCTCGCGCCCTACCAAAGAATGTACGACTCGCCCAGAGATAGTGTACTGCGTTGCCAAAATGGTACAGGCAGCAGGTGGCAATCCTTTCATCGGAGACAGTCCGGCTTTTGGCAGTGCGCGTGGCGTGGCCGAAGCGAATGGCTTGCTAGAGTGGGCAAACAAAATCGATCTGCCTGTCGTAGAAATGCACGGTAAGCGCTACGCCGTTGAAAATCAGGACTTTGGTAATTTCTTGCTGTCTAAAGAAGCGATGGAAGCGGATGTGGTGATTAACCTGCCAAAGGTGAAATCTCACGTTCAGCTAACCGTCACGCTTGGCGTGAAAAATTTGTTTGGCTGTGTCCCTGGCAAGATGAAAGCCTGGTGGCATATGGAAGCGGGACAGGATCGACAGCGATTTGGCACTATGCTAGTCGAGACCGCTCGGGCGATTTCACCCCAGCTAACGATCATTGACGGCATTGTCGGACATGAAGGAAATGGCCCCAGCGGCGGCGAACCTAGAGAGCTAGGCGTCTTGGGTGCTTCTGACGATGTGTTTGCATTAGATCGAGCTATGGCTGAGGTCTTAGGCGTCGATCCAAACCAGCTACCTACTATCGTAGAATCGACTCGGCTGGGCCTGTGTCCGAAGCTCTCAGAAATAGACTTTCTCGCTCATCAACCCAGTGAGCTGAGCATTGACGACTGGAAGCTTCCAGACAAAATGATGCCGATCGACTTTGGTGCGCCTAGAGTTTTGCGATCTACCTTTAAGCATCTCTATATTCGATTTATTAGAGAGCCGCTCTCGGCATACGCCACTCGATAGGTAGCCTTTCTAGGAAAACAAAAGCCGCAGGAAGAACTTTCTCCCTGCGGCTTATTTAATCAGATCAGATTGTTAGACCTGGCTTAAGCGCTAGCTCTTGAGCCTAGGATTAACCTCATTTGCCATGCCCTTGAAAGGCGACAGGCTAGGGCCGGGGCGACGACGTCTCGCTCGACTTGGGGTCATCAGATAGTCAGTAGAGAAGGTTTTAACCTCGTCTAAAGTGTTGCCGTTATTGTCGGTTTGTTGCTTGGGCGCGGTGGATGCGATCGCGTTCAAAATCAAATCTTCCGCCGTCGTTCTAGCTGGGGCTACTGCCTGATTAGCTGCTTCAGCACCTGCATCTGCCGCCCCTTGTGCCGCTTGCTTTCCCTTAGCAGCTACCTGCTTCCCTTTAGCAACTGTTTTATCAGTGGCTTCATCAGCTGCCTTAGCCGTTTTCTTTACCTGTTTTTGGGCCTGATCTGCCGCGTCACCAGCTGCTGACTTTGCCTTCTTCGCCGCAGTCTTCGCCGTTGCTTCCGCCTGGTCTTCAGTATCCGAAACGAGTTCCTGCGCTTTCTCGGCAACCTCTACAGTGGCCTCTTTAGCAGACTCCACCGCCGCCTTAGCCGCTTTTGTGGCAGAAGCCGTAGACTTCTTCAGACCCTTTGCCGCATCTTCGGCAGCATCATCTAGCTCTAAAAAGTATTTTTCTTTGCCAACCCCCAGCGTCTTACCAATCGTCTCGAATATTCCACCAATCATGGCAACTCCACCATTTACGTCTTAAAAATTCCTTAGCCAAGCCGCAAAGTAAGTCATCGCTCTCGGGCTCTTTCTAATTATTGATTTTGGTTGCTGAGGAGCGCAAGACAGCGTTACGTCTATTTACAAAACTTCTTGAAAAGGCTCAAAATAATTACCTAACTCAAATCTCAGTCCTCAACTGCCGTTTCCTTACAGTAGCTCGCTATATCTTCGAGCCGTCAGTCTAGAATCTTTACCTAAAAAAGGGGACTGAAATAAATTTTTCAGTCCCCCTATACCCTCTAAACTCGCTATCAGACGACCTTAGTCAGCCGCAGAGATCAGCTCGCGAGTCTCTGTCTTAGAAGAATTGACCACAATCTTGCCGTCTTCTCCGACATCAACCACAGCAGTATCACCATCTTGAATGCGTCCAGACAGAATCTCTTCTGCCAGACTATCTTCTAACAGTCTCATAATGGCCCGACGCAATGGCCTTGCCCCGTAGCTAGGGTTGTAGCCTTCCTCTACCAGCCTGTCTTTGAAATTGTCGGTCACCTCCAAGGTGATGCCCTGTTCTTCTAATCGACCGAACACTTCTTTGAGCAAGATGACGGAGATCTCTTTGACTTCGTCTTTGGTCAACTGACGGAAGACGATAATCTCATCTAGGCGATTTAAGAATTCAGGCCGGAAGTACTGCTTCAGCTCTTCGTTGACCAAAGAGCGAATCCGATTGTACTGAGATTCGGCCTGATCGGCTTCTAGCTCGAAACCAAGACCGCCGCCACCTTTTTCAATGACTTTAGAACCGATATTGCTAGTTAAGATCAATAGCGTGTTCTTGAAGTCTACTGTGCGACCTTTGGCATCGGTCAATCGACCGTCTTCTAGGATTTGCAGCAGCATGTTAAAGACATCTGGGTGCGCTTTTTCGATCTCGTCAAAAAGAACCACGGTGTAGGGACGACGACGAACGGCTTCGGTAAGCTGACCGCCTTCGTTGTAGCCAACGTAGCCCGGTGGCGAACCGATTAGCTTAGAAACGGTGTGGCGTTCCATAAACTCAGACATATCAAGGCGAATCATTGCCTCTTCTGCGCCAAAGAAGTAAGTAGCTAACGATTTTGCTAGCTCAGTTTTACCTACTCCAGTTGGGCCAGAGAAGACAAAGCTGGCAATCGGACGGTCTGGACTCTTCAGCCCAACGCGAGCGCGGCGAATAGCCCGAGAGATGGCTCTAACTGCTTCGTCTTGGCCGATCAAACGCTGGTGCAGAACGTCTTCCATGTGCAGCAGTTTTTCAGATTCACTCTCGGTCAGCTTGTTCACGGGTACGCCCGTCCAAGATGCCACAATGTGAGCGATATCCTCTTCGGTGACTTTCGGCGAGTCTGCCTTGGCCTCTTCGGCGTCTTCTTCCTTCTTCGTTTGGGCGATGGTGCGAATCTCGGTTTTGATTTCCATCTCGCGATCGCGCAGTTCCCCAGCCTTATCAAAGTCCTGAGAGCGAACCGCGTTATCTTTGTCTTTGAGCACCTGACGCAGCTCTTTATCTAGCTCCTTTGCCGCTGGCGGTAGCTGCGAGTTCAACAGACGAACGCGGGAGCCCGCTTCATCGATCAAATCAATGGCTTTGTCTGGCAAATAGCGGTCGGAGATATAGCGATCGGAAAGCTTAGCCGCAGCATCTAGCGCTTCGTCTAGAATCTTGAGCTTGTGGTGCTGCTCATAGCGATCACGCAAACCATGCAAGATCTCAATGGTCTCATCGACGCTAGGCTCGCCCACCATTACTGGCTGAAAGCGCCGCTCTAACGCGGCATCCCGTTCGATGTGCTTGCGATACTCATCTAGCGTGGTAGCACCAATACACTGCAGTTCGCCCCTGGCCAGGGCTGGCTTAAGAATATTAGCCGCATCGATTGCGCCTTCTGCCGCGCCCGCACCAATCAGCGTATGAACTTCATCGATCACTAGAATCACATTCGCAGCGGCGCGAATCTCTTCCATAATCTTCTTGAGTCTTTCTTCAAACTCACCTCGGTACTTAGTACCGGCTACGAGCAGGCCGATATCAAGCGTGACGACGCGCTTGTCTTCTAAGATATCTGGAATATCATTGTTGCCGATACGCTGAGCAAGTCCTTCTGCGATTGCGGTTTTACCCACACCTGGCTCACCAATCAATACCGGATTGTTTTTGGTTCTGCGTCCCAAAATCTGGATCACGCGCTCGATTTCTTTCTGACGACCCACCACTGGATCGAGCTTGCCATCTGCTGCCATCTGGGTCAGGTTTGCGCCAAACTCATCGAGCGTAGGTGTTTTAGTTCTACCCTGACTGCCGCTGCTTCCAGAGACCTCGGCGGTTTCGCCTAGCATCCGAATCACCTGAGTACGAACCTTAGAAAGATCGACGCCCAAGTTCTCTAAAACGCGAGCCGCAACGCCTTCGCCTTCGCGGATGAGTCCAAGCAATAAGTGCTCTGTGCCAATGTAGTTGTGACCAAGCTGTCTAGCTTCCTCAAGCGATAGCTCAAGCACGCGCTTGGCTCTGGGCGTAAACGGAATTTCAACCGCAACAAATCCAGAGCCGCGACCAATAATTTTTTCGACTTCGATGCGAGCGTCTTTGAGATTAACCCCCATGGATTTAAGAACTTTTGCGGCCACACCGGTTCCTTCGCCGATGAGTCCCAAAAGTATTTGCTCAGTACCCACAAAGTTGTGGCCGAGGCGACGGGCCTCTTCTTGAGCGAGCATGATGACCTTAATGGCCTTTTCTGTAAAGCGTTCAAACATGGCGGTTTTCCATCACCTGCTACGGGCTGGTTATGGAGATTCTAGCACAGCAAAATTTCGTAGAGAGAGGGCGGTGTTCACTACTTCTATACAAAAAAGATCCTTTTTTTGAAAGGAAAATAGGAGTTTTCAAAACTTAACGGTAAAAGCACCTAATAACTAACCATAAAGATGCGAAAGAAGCAGAAAATATTTGACATTTCTGCTAGCAGATATTGATAAGGGTTGTTGAATCTATCTAGTAAGTTTTACCTATTGATATCTATATCCAAGCCTCATTTGGGCCATCTCGTTTAAACCTTCTGTTCTAGACTTTGGATCAGGTGAAGATCCTCAGGATAGAAGCGGTAGTTTTGTTTCTGTTTTAGCTGTCTCATTGATTGCGTTTGATGACGATTTATCTGAGCTATGCAGTCCGCGCTCTGTAGTCCACTTCGCCACAGAATTCGAGCATCTTCTCCGTCGGCGTAATAGCGTTTTCGGCGGCCTGCTTCTTCAAAGCCAAACTTTTGATAGAGCGATAGGGCTGGGTGGTTTGAGGCGCGCACTTCTAGGGTGGCATGGGTCAAGCTGCGATCGCATGCCTTTTGTAGTAGATGGGACAGCAGCCACAGACCTAGTCTTTCTCCTTGATAGCTTGGATCGATGGCCAGCGTCGTAATATGCGCTTCTTCTAGAATTGCCCACAGACAGCCTACGCCTAGAAGCTCTATTTTCTGCTCTCTCCTGATAGGGCTAGGCTTACTTGGAGCACCAGAGTCGATTTGAGTATTGGCAGTAAATCGAGCATTCCTATTGATAGGATTGCGATCGCCGTCAGAATTCGTCGCGGCTCCTAGCTGAGTAGACGCTTGGGTCAGTCGGCAGTTGAGCAGTTCTAGGCTGTTTGATTTTAGGATCACCAACAAGTCGCTATGCTCACTATCTAGCTCACGCTCATATCCTGAGCGGGTCCATAGTCCTCCAAGACATCGCTGGTCTAGTGTGAGCACGGCTGGGATGTCTGCTGTCACCATAGGCAGACATCCCAAGACAGCCGCCGACTGTGGCCCCGAGCGAAGAGAAGTGCAGCCGTCATCCGCGATCATGTCCATCACCTAGAACTAGAAGCATAAGAGCTGAAGGCATAAAGCTAGAGGCTATAGAGCGATGGCGATAGAGTAACGGCAAAGCAATATCGACGCTACCGTTAACTGCCCTTTCTAAAACAGTGTTTATCTACCTAGCTGCCAACTGTACACTGATTAAATAGTCTTTAAACCCTTCTTCTTCCTCTCCCATGGTCTCCACGATTTCAGCAGCCCCTACTCCTTCAAGCCTTCCTGCTTCTAGCCGGCAATATCTGACAGAGGTTTCTGATGATACGTCGCCCAATCAAACCCTGTTACCCCTAACTGCAACGGTGAATGACAAGGACCATCTGACGGTCGGCAGTTGTGATGTCGTAGAGCTGCTCGAAGAATTTGGCTCGCCTCTCTATATATTAGATGAGCAGACACTGCGGACGGCCTGCGATCAGTACAAACAATCTTTTGGGACGCACTATCCTGGCGAGTCCTTGATCGTCTATGCATCCAAAGCCTGGAACTGCTTAGCGGTGTGTGCGCTTATGGCCCAAGAAGGTATTGCTATAGATGTCGTCTCTGGTGGAGAAATCAGCACTGCGATCGCCGCTGGAGCTACTGGCAAAATGCTCTACTTTCACGGCAACAACAAATCCACAGAAGAACTTCAGCTCGGGCTAAGCGCTGATGCTCGTATTGTGGTCGATAACTGGCACGAGCTAAAAACGCTTGACCAAATCGCTAAAAACGCTCAGAAAACGGCCACAATTCTGCTGCGCCTGACTCCGGGCATTGAGTGCCACACCCACGAGTATATTCAGACTGGTCATATTGACAGCAAGTTCGGCTTTGATCCCGATCAGCTAGAAGAAGTTTTTGAGTTTATCGCCAATAAAACTGAGCACATCAGCTGCATTGGTTTACATGCTCATATTGGCTCACAGATCTTTGAGCTGCAGCCGCATCGTGATTTGGCTGAGGTGATGATGCGCTGGTTTCAGAGCGCTAGTCGATACGGCCTTTCAATCGAAGAAATCGATATCGGCGGCGGGTTGGGTATTCGCTACACAGAGTCTGACGATCCCCCTAGCATTGATGAATGGGCTCAAACCGTTTGTCAAGGGATGGTAGCGGCCTGCGAGGCTAGCGGCCTGCCCTATCCTAAACTGCTGTGTGAGCCGGGGCGATCGCTAATCGGATCGGCCTGTGTGACTGCCTATACAGTGGGCGGACAGAAGAGCGTCCCAGGTATCCGCAGCTATGTTTCCGTTGATGGCGGCATGTCTGATAATCCCCGACCGATTACCTACCAGTCGGTGTATCGTGTTCTAGCAGCTAGTAAAATGTCCGCACCTTTGAGTGAAACAGTTACGCTAGCAGGGAAGCACTGTGAATCT
This sequence comes from cf. Phormidesmis sp. LEGE 11477, assembly GCF_015207105.1. Classification (GTDB taxonomy): domain Bacteria; phylum Cyanobacteriota; class Cyanobacteriia; order Phormidesmidales; family Phormidesmidaceae; genus Phormidesmis. Next base: position 13,270 of record NZ_JADEXO010000043.1, on the reverse strand, counting down.
GGGGATGTGGTCATTCACTCAGCTAGCCTGCCCCCGCTCGAATCGGGTGACATTCTAGTAGTGCCAGCAACGGGCGCTTACAACTACAGCATGTCGTCTAACTACAACCGGGTTCCTCGTCCGGCGGCTGTGATGGTTAATCAGGGTAGAGCAGACCTGATCTTGCGCCGGGAAACGTACACGGATCTGATGAGCCATGACTGTTTGCCAGATGCGCTCAAGCCTGCTGCGCTTAACCCCACCGCGTCTAACCCCACCGCACAGTAATCCCTTCACACAGTAGTATACGAGGATTGAACAGCAACCCGGTGAACTCGGTCTGACTCTTGTATATCACCCTCATTGATATTGTTTTAGTCTTTGTGCTGGTCTACACGGTGCTGTCGGTGATTCGCGATCGCCGCACGATGTGGATGGTACAAGGGCTAATGCTTCTAATGGCAGCCACGCTACTCAGCAGAGTGGTGGGGCTAAGGGTGCTGAGCTTTTTGATGGACAAGATTTTGCTAGGGGCCTCTGTTTCGCTAGCGGTGATGTTAGTCGCTGATTTTCGGCGGCTGCTAGAGTCTATCGGCAAAGGCGAATTTGCTCAGCTTTTTACCGGACAAGAAGGTCATCTTTCTACCGCGAACAGTGTGATTGATGAGCTAGTAGAAGCAGTCAAGGGACTTTCTCAGAACCGCACGGGGGCGTTGATGATTCTAGAAACTGACGAACCGATCGAAGAAAGTGATTTTTCGGTGCCAGGGGTCAGACTTAACGCTGAACTTTCTAGAGAGCTACTGCAAACTATCTTTCAGACAACGACGCTGCTACACGATGGAGCTGTCTTGATTCGCGGCTCGCGGATACTGGCAGCAGGCGTTATTTTACCGATTTCTGAACGAGATGCTTCCAGGCAGCTAGGCACTCGCCACCGAGCAGCGATGGGCATTACTGAGCGGGTAGAGCAGTGCTTGTGTGTAGTGGTTTCTGAAGAAACCGGATCCATTTCAGTTGCTGAAAAAGGAACGCTCAATCGTCCCCTGACCAGCAGTAAACTGAAAGAATTGTTAACAGAAAGGTTTTCGCCTTCAGCGGATGCCGATACGGTTGCACCGCAGCTTCGCAGCCTTGGCAAACGGTTGAGTATCAAAGGTCTCCGCTTTTTGAATGCGATCGGGCGCAAGCTCAAACGTAAGCCTGAGCGAAAACTGCCAAGCCCCACTCAGGAAAAGAAATGACGGCTAAAGCCTTGGATTCTTCACGGTTGCCCGCAGACCTAGAGCAGGGCCGGATGCCTGCCCATGTGGCGGTGATTATGGATGGCAACGGTCGCTGGGCAAAAAGCAGAGGGCTGCCTAGGATTATGGGCCATCGAAAAGGGGTTGATACGCTAAAGAAGCTGCTGCGCTGCTGCCGTGACTGGGGCGTGGAGGCGCTGACGGCCTATGCATTTTCTACAGAGAACTGGGGACGCCCTACTAAGGAAGTTGATTTTTTGATGACGCTATTTGAGCGAGTGCTGCGTCAAGAGCTGAAGGAAATGATGGAGGAAAATGTCCGCATTGAGTTTGTGGGTGATTTGCTAGCGCTGCCTGAAACCCTCCAGAAGGAGATCGATCGGGCGGTGATGCTCACTAGAGAAAATCACGGCATTCGCTTTTCGGTAGCGACAAACTATGGGGGCAGACAGGAAATTTTGCAGGCTTGTCGGGCGATCGCAGCCCAGGTAAAACAGGGACATCTCAGTCCAGAAGACATAGACGAGTCGCTTTTTAGCCGTCATTTGTATACTTCTGGCATTAGCGACCCTGATTTGCTGATTCGCACCAGTGGCGAGATGCGTATCAGTAACTTTTTGCTGTGGCAGCTCGCCTATTCAGAGTTCTACATTACTGATACGCTATGGCCTGATTTCGACACAGCGGAATTTCATCAGGCCATGAAGGCGTTTCAGCAGCGCGATCGCCGCTTTGGCAAAGTCAACTAGCCTTGAAAGTCAACTGTCCTCAAAAGCCAATTATCATCCGCGCTTCGCTATAGCTCTACGCCATTTCCATCCAGTCAAATATTCTTTCCAACTGCTGTAGCGTTAATACGCCCTGCTGCCACAGCACCATCGGTAGCGGCGCAGAATCTTGCTTGCACTGCTGTAGCGCCTGCCTAATGGAAGTAGAAGGAATCGCGAGTTCTTCTTGCAAGAACTGCACTAATGAGGTGTAATCTCTCGACATAGATGGGTAGAAGCTAGGTTACTTACGGCTTATTAATCCCTTTTCCTCGATCTCTAAATTTGGTTAAGAAAAAAAGATCTTTTGTTTAGTTCAGTAATCCTACGGTAGATCGAACATAAAACACCTCTTCCTATAGCATTGCTTAAGCCTTTCTTTATAATTATTTCTGGAATAAGGGGATCAACCGGTAAAAGCGCAGTCGTATATCGCTAGAGGCTGTAGCCTGGCAGTGCTTCGATAGACACAGTATCACCCACTTGCAAATCGATCTCGGCGGCGCGACCGCTACGGAGTTCTAATACCTGATCGACAATCTGGTCGTCGGGCCCATACGAAGAGCAGGGTAAAGCCGGACAGGGGGGAACTTCAGGCGCGATCGCCACGACCTCTCCCTCTCTCAAAAACACCATATCCAGTGCTACTGGCACGTCTTTCATCCAAAAGCTCACCCGCCTAGGTGGGCTAAAGGGGAAGAGCATTCCTCTGTTGTCGGGTAAGGCTGAGCGAAACATCAGTCCCAAAGCCTGCTCGCTAGAAGTTTTGGCCACTTCTATCTCGAAAGTTTCTCCTTTCATCTGGGCTAGTGCAGTGACTGGCAGCAACTGCCCTGGGCCGTTGAGCGTGATGACTTGCTCGCTTGAAGGTGAGCTAGAGACCTCGTTAGCTGTCTGATCTGGCGACTCATCAGGCATAGAACAGCTAAGTAAGACGGTTTGGCACAAGGCAAATGCGGTGATGAGCATAGCCCATCGAGTATAGAGCTGCAGTGAAATCTGAGGCGGCTGAAGATTGCGTCGCCTATCGTTTTGACCCATACCGTTTTGACTCATACCAGGTTAGCTCTCTCTACTGTTAGCGCTCTCTCTACTGTTGTTAGCTCGTTAGCTCTCTATTGATTGATTCCTGGGGTTTGATCCCTTAGCTGATCTCTTGGGCTGATCTCTTGGGCTGATCTCTTGGGCTGATCTCTTGGATTGATCTCTTAGGTTTCTCGCAGAACATAGCCTACACCACGCACTGTTTGAATGAGGCGTTTCTCGTCTTCGCCATCTATCTTGAGCCGTAGATAGCGAATGTAGACCTCAATCACGTTCGACTCGCCAATAAAGTCGTAGCCCCACACGCTCTCTAGAATTTGCTTGCGAGTGAGCACTTCGCGCGGATGCTCCATCAAATATTTCAGCAGCTCAAATTCCTTCATAGTCAGCTCGATCAATCGATTGCCTCGAACAACCTGACGCTGACTGACATCCAAGACCATATCTGCAAACCTGAGCTGTTCGCTGCTGTTAACCTCTGGCTTTAGATAAGTATTGACAAGGCGAATAAAATCATCGCTGCGATAGGGCGCTAGAAAATAATCATCTGCGCCAGATTCTAGACAGGCGACGCGATCGCTCAGCTCGTCGTAGGTCATCATCAGCAAAATCGGCACGCGGTTTTGCTCATTACGCAACTGCCGACACAGTTCGAGCCCAGACTCATCTTTTAGCCGTCTAGCTACCACAATCAGGGCAGGCATCGCCGTTCTCGCTTGGGCTAACCCTGTCCTGAGGCTGTATACCTCAATTGGCGTATAGCCTGCCTCATGTAGATCGACGCTGATTTTATGCGCGAGGGTTTCGTCGCTTTCGAGTACTAACACGGTGTGTGAATGAGGCGTAGGTCTCGAAGACTCCGGCGGTAAGTTGGGTAGAGCAGGCGGCAGGCTCATAGGACAAAAAAGTAGCTAGGTTGGAAAAAGACGGCTAGCAGAGAAATCGCGTAAAGAGATCACAGCAGTGGCAAAGAAAGAAAAAATGTAAAACGAACAGGGACAGCGTTCAGGGCAGCTCTACCGAAGTCGGCTTGGCAATATGAGGAAGGCCCCAGCCTAGCTTTTCTCTGAGCACGCGGAAGAACTCAGGCGGCTTTAGGCGAACAAATCTGGCAGTGTAAGGCGATCGCACCAAAGTCACCTGATCAGTCGGTCCTACATAGCAGCCCGCATTGCCATCGACGACCATCACCAGCGTCTCTGGATTGGCTGATGTGATGGTGACTGGCTCATGATCAGGAAAAACCAACCCACGCGAAGCCAGTGAATGGGGGCAAATAGGAATGAGCTGTAGTACAGAGACTCCTGGCGCAATCACGGGCCCACCGGCAGACAAAGAATAGGCCGTAGATCCGGTCGGGGTAGAAATAATAATTCCATCTGCAGCGACATCAACCGGGGCATGCTGACCGACTTTTACCTCAAAATGGCACATACTCGTCAGCGGTTGACGCTGCATTACCGTCTCATTGAGGCACAATGCTTCCCAGCTTAGCTTCCCCTGGCTATATAGGTTTACCAGCACCATTGCCCGCTCTTCGATGTGGCAATTCCCTGCGACTACCTGATCGAATGCCTCGTTTAGCTGGTTGAGATATATCTCGGTCAAAAACCCCATATGACCGGTGTTCACTGCCAGTAGTGGAATGCCGTTGGGGGCAATCTGGCGAAAAGCCGAGAGCACCGTGCCGTCCCCACCAAATACCACAGCAAGATCCATCTCTTGGTCGAATCCTTCTGGTACTAAGCTTTCAATCGGCGTATGGCAAACCGGATTACCCGGCTGAGAATAGCCTAATATACCGGCGATGCCAGTTGTTAGACATACCTCGTAGCCGCGATCTTTCAGACGCTGAGCAAGCTGCCTAGCGGCTGTCGTAGCTACCGGCTTGATATCGTTGTAGATAATGCCAATCTTAGGCACGATAAGTTCAAGATAGGGCGAAGGGGTTAGCCTCTAGGCTACCGTCTTTGGCGAGCCTTTTGGCGACCGACAGAGGCGATTCACTGAATAGAAAGATTAAGTAGAGAGAAAGCTGATATCAGCAGCAGGCTCTGCAAAAATCTTCATGCCTGGTTAGTTATTAAGGTAGATGGAAATTAAAGTAAGTACAAATGCTTGACCAAAAAAGCGCTGTAGTATTTTAGAGAAAGCTGCAAGCAAGAACAATTGGTTTGCCGTATGGAGGATTGCTAGCTGCGTGAGTTCGAGTCAACATTTACCCGCTACCACCGCTTATGTCCGCATCACTCATCAGTCCTGGCAGAATGGCAGGATTGAAGGCGAAGTGAGTGCCAATGAATTTGAATGGCGTTTCCGATGGCGTTTCCGAATGGGACAGCTAACTGTCGAGCCTTCTTTAGGCAGGGCCTTGATTCAGGAGCCGCTTGGTCGCTTTCTAGAGCAGTTTGACTATCAGCTAGAGCCGGGCGGAGATTATTCGTTTACGATTCGAGCAGAGCTTTGACGAGTGTGATTGGCCGCCTAATCTTCACCAGAAAGCCTCTTCAAGTACCGCTCTACTAGCAGGATGGCGACAATATCGTCGATCGGGCGAGGGATGCTGCGTAGACTCTGAGGCAATAGCTTGGCGATGCCTTCGGGCGGATACATTTCCCAGTAGCGATCGCGCGCTTCCAAAGAGCTGTACCGCTCGTCTATCAGCACAATTCTGGGCGCATTAGGCAAACTGCCGAGCTGCTTTTTCCACTGCTTAGAGCGAGTCTGATCGCCCATCACAATCGAAGAGATCGAGTAGGTCTCTCGCAGATTTTGGATCGTTACCGATACGCTTGGCGACGAAATTACCTGGTGGTAGTGCAGAGTCTTGTCTAGCCCTACGACTGCCACTCCACACTTGTCGCGTCCTGGGTCAAAGCCTAGTAGTGTTGGCGTTAGCAGGGTCGGCACAGGCAATCTGGAGAAAGACACGTCAAAAGCACACCCACGCAGGATGCATGAGCGAGAGATGCATAAGCGAATCGGCATCTTCAATAGCCTAGGCTATCGAGGTATTGAAAAAGAGTACAAGTCAAGCGACTCAGCCAAAAATTGTTGCTGGTGTAACATTTTTGTTTGATTGACTTATCTTTATTTGACTGACTTATGTAGCTAAGAATGAGCCCCGATGTTTGAGACGTTGTGTAAAAAGAGATGATTTTTTTACCATTCTTTGCTAAGAATACGACTTATTCAATGCTATTTTTGATGGTACATACGTACGCACTGCTTAGTGCGCCGCTTGAGTGCACGTAAAAAGAGTTGAGCTCTCGAATTTCAAGTCCTTCGGGGGAACGACAGACGTTCCTCTGCTGCCGGGATTTACAGTCATTTCCGGGCCTAACGGCTCTGGCAAGTCAAACATCCTAGATTCGCTCTTATTTTGTTTGGGGTTGGCTAGTTCTCGCGGCATGCGAGCAGAGCGACTGCCTGATCTGGTGAATCAAAATCAGGCCAAGCGCCGATCTACGGTAGAGACAATTGTCACTGCTACTTTTGATATCAGCGATGTCGCAGACAGGCTGATTAGCAAAGACGATGAGGCCAAGAACGCTACGCTAGGGCCTCTAGAAGCTGGCTCAATCATCGAATCTGATACGGCTGGAGACTTTCAGCCCTTGGAGTCGTCAGCAGAACTACCAGAAGAACACTTGCGACTAGACGCTATCACGGCTCCGGGTGCTACGAACGGCACTGCGAACGGCGCGAACGGTGCTGCTAAAGATAGTCATAACGGCCACAGCAACGGCAACGGCAATGGCCAAGTCGCGCCTCCTCAAGAATGGAAAGTTACTCGGCGACTGCGAGTGACGGCGCAGGGTACCTACACCTCGAACTATTACATCAACGGTGAGCCTTGTACGCTCAACGATCTGCACGAGCAACTACAGCGCTTTCGGATCTATCCAGAAGGCTACAACGTCGTGTTACAAGGCGATGTTACTAGCATCATTTCGATGAATGCTCGCGAGCGCCGAGAGATTATCGATGAAATGGCAGGCGTGGCTTCTTTTGATCGCAAGATCAATCAGGCCAAATCGAAGCTAGATGTGGTCAAAGAGCGAGAAGAGCGCTTTCGGATTGTAGAGACGGAGCTGATCGCTCAGCTAGAGCGGCTAGACCAAGACCGAAAAAAAGCGGAGAAATATAAACAGATCAAAGCGACCCTGCAAGAAAAGCAGCAGTGGGAAGGAGTGATGCAGTGGCGATCGCGCCAAAAGCAGGCCGAACAGCTCGCCAGTCAGATCGCAAAGGGTCATCAAGAAGGCGAGTCGATCGAGCAAAAGATCGCTGCTCTAACTGAAAAAATGGAAGCCACTGCGGCTGAACTAGCGCTGCTTAATGCCAAAGTCAAGGCGCTAGGCGAAGAAGAATATTTGGCTTTGCAATCGCAGCTGGCTACCCAAGAAGCTGAGCTAAGACAGCTTGTGAGGCAGTCGGACTCGTTAGGCACTTCTACTAGCGATATATCCGCTCAGATAGCGGCAACTCAGGCCGCGATGCAAGACCAAGAGACGGAACTAACGACGGTTGGCCAGCGGCTGCGAACGGTGAGAGATCAAGAGCTAGCCCAGATCAAAGCGGATAGAGATAGCGCGATCGCCCAGCTAGAAGCCAAACGATCAGAAACGAATGCGATCGCCGATAAATCGCAAGCCTGGGTGCAACAGCAGAGCGATCTGCGCCGTCAGCTAGAATCACTGCTCGATCAGCTAGAGCCTCAGCGAGCAGAGCAGGTGCGGCTGCAAGAGCGCATAAGCCGGTTAGAGACCCAGCGAGAAGGGCAGCAAGAGGCTTTGACCGCACTGGAAAATGAGGCTTCGGCTACGCTCAGCCTCCGGCTATGTGGAGAAGACAAGAACAAAGACGGGGCGAATGCTTCGACTGACGGATTGAGCGAGGCAGAAGCTCAAATTCAGCGATTGGCTCAGAAGGTGGCTGAGGTTGAGGCTGACCTGCAGACGCAGACGCAGACTTTGAATCGGCTATTGCAAGAGCAGCGGGAAAAGCAGCGAGCGCTAGACAAGCTAGAAGCGCAAGAGCAGGCGATCAAAGAATCGCAGGGGACGCAGGCGACTGAAGTGCTAAAGCGCAGCGGTATCCAGGGGCTGTGTGGCATTGTGGCGGAGCTAGGTCAGGTGGATGCGGCCTATCAGCTGGCACTAGAGATTGCGGCGGGTGGCCGGATGGGCTTTATGGTGGTTGAGGATGACCGCGTGGGGGCCAGAGCGATTGATCTGCTAAAGCAGCGGCGAGCGGGCCGGGCGACTTTCTTGCCGTTGAACAAGATTCGGGTGCCGAACTTCAAACCGTTAGACAAGTGGAATCGGCCCGATGGATTTGTGGACTATGCGGTTAATCTAATTAGCTGTGACGATAAGTATGCCGACGTGTTTGCGTTTGTGTTTGGCTCTACGGTGGTATTTGAGACGCTGGCTGCCGCTCGCCAAAATATGGGCAGATATCGGATTGTGACGTTAGACGGTGAAATTCTAGAGTCTAGCGGGGCGATGACGGGGGGAAGTTTGCGATCGCGCGGACGCCTGCATTTTGGCACGGTCTCGGCGGGCGAGTCTAAGGAGGCTCAGGCACTGCGCGATCGCCTCGCTGAAATCGACAATATCTTGATCCGCTGCGAGCAGAAAGTGAATCAGCTGACGCTTCAGGCCAAAGAAAAATCAAAAGCGCTGATCGAAGCTCGGCAGCAGTATCGTGAGAATCAGCTGAAGGCTGACCAGGTAGAGAACCAGCGGCGAGCGATCGCCCAGCGAATTGCCAAAGCCAAAGCTCAGCTAGAAAGATCAGATAGTGAACACAAACAGGCAAATGCCCGGCTAGATCAGCTAGCGCAGACGCTGCCCCTTCAAGAACAGGCGCTAGCTGAAAAACGACAGGCGATCGCAGCGCTAGAAAACTCGCAAACGCATAGCCAATGGCAAGCTGCTCAGGGCGCTGTCCGCAGCCTGGAAGCGCAGCTAAACGAGCAGCAGCAAAGGCTCAGCGCCGCCGAAAAGCAGCAGCAAGATCTGCTCACACAGCAGCAAAGACTGCAAGAGAAACTGCAGTCTGGTCGAGACAAAATTGTCGCGGCGCGAATTCAACAGCAGGCTCAGATCAATCAGCAGTCAGATATTGCTCAGCAGCAGCAGCTTTTGCAAGAGACTATCGCCCAGACAAAAAGTGCGATCGCTATCCTCGAAGACAAACTCAAGCAAGAGAAAACCGCTCGTGATACCGTTGAGCGCCAATACAAAATTGAGCAAAACGAACAGCAGCAAAATCACTGGCAGCTCCAAAAGCTGCAAGAAACTCAAACCCTGCGCCAGCAGCAGCTTCACGACTTGCAGCAGACCATTGAGCAGCAGGCGCTAGAACTGCCCAACCCGCTGCCCGAAATTCCCGAAGACCTCACCCTAGAAGCGCTAAATAAGTCTCTCAAGTCACTGCAACGGCGACTCGAAGCGCTAGAGCCTGTCAATATGCTCGCCCTAGAAGAATACGAAAGAACCCTAGAGCGCTTAGAAGAACTCACCGCCAAACTCACTACCCTCGAAGAAGAGCGCACCGAGCTGCTGCTGCGAATTGAAAACTTCACTACCCTACGCAAGCAAGCCTTCAAAGAAGCCTTCGACGCCGTCAACATCAACTTCCAGTCCATTTTCGCCGAACTTTCCGACGGCGATGGCCATCTTCAGTTAGACGACGCGGTCAACCCCTTCAACGGTGGCCTCACCCTTGTAGCCCATCCCAAAGGTAAACAAGTCCGCCGCCTAGCCTCTATGTCCGGTGGCGAAAAATCTCTCACCGCCCTCAGCTTCATCTTTGCCTTACAGCGCTATCGTCCTTCGCCGTTCTACGCCTTTGACGAAGTGGATATGTTCCTAGATGGAGCCAACGTAGAGCGTCTGTCAAAAATGATCCAGCAGCAGGCCAAGCTCGCCCAGTTCATCGTTGTCAGCCTACGCCGACCCATGATCGAATCCGCCGAACGCACCATCGGTGTCACCCAGGCACGCGGTGCCTATACCCAAGTACTAGGAATCAACCTGGCTAAAGCAACCTGACTTCGGCTCCGCTCAGTCAGCGGGTTCGAGACATACAGATCGGTGCAGCAGCATATCCGCCAGGGACTAAGCGAAGTCGTAGAGCTTTGCTCTTCTCGTGAGAGTAGGCCATTCGGCATTCCCTCCACGGTAAACGGAAACCAGTCAGATACAATAGACACCTAATAAGGTATAGTCCCTCAAGCTCCGCGCTGCCGTTTTGAGGCATTTTTGATAAGTCATGACTTTTGAACAAAGCCGACTCCGTTCTGACATCGTAGGCACACAGGTAATCACCCGCAGCACAGGCCGTCGCCTCGGCGTTGTCAGTCAGCTTTGGGTGGATATGGATCGGCTAGAAGTTTTGGCAGTTGGCTTGCAAGAAAATGTCCTCTCAAAAGTGATCGCTAGTAACGAGAAAGTGATGTTGCTGAGTGATATTCGACAGATGGGCGATGTCATCCTCGTCGATGACGACACGGTGTTAGATGGCGATATCAACGTGTCTCCTTTTAGCAGCATGGTCAATAGTGAGGTGATTACCGAATCGGGTGAAGTGCTAGGCCGGGTGCGCGGCTTTAAGTTTGACGTGATTACCGGCAAGCTAGAAACGGTTGTTGTCGCTTCTTTGGGACTGCCTCAGATTCCTGACCAGGTAGTCAGCACTTATGAGCTGCCTGTCGAAGAGATTGTCAGTACCGGGCCCGATCGAATTATTGTATTCGAAGGTAGCGAAGAAAAGCTGGTGCAGCTCAGTGTGGGCTTGCTCGAACGGCTAGGTCTAGCGAGTCCCGCGTGGGATAGGGGATTAAGCGACGGCTATGTGATGCCGACCTCAGCCTCTAATCAATTGCCTTCTGGGATGAGGAACGAAGTGCGTAGAAAGATGCAGCGCGATCGCTCTGTTGAAATGCAGGGCGAAAGGCAGATGGAAAGACCGCGTGAAGAACAGCGCTGGCAAGAAGAAGCGCCTCCCCAAAGAGAAGCCCAAAGAGAAGCCCAAAGAGAGCCGCAGGGAGAGCCACAAAGATCGCAGCAGCGTCCAGCCCAGCCAGATATTGTCGATGTCCCCCCCGCAGACGTTGATATTACAGGAGACGTATGGGATGAGCCGACTAGCCCAGAAAAAGAAGAAGAGCTAATCGAAGCCAAACCTCTCAATCTTCCTAAGAAGAAGGTCATGGAATATGAAGAGGAATCAGACTACTAGGCACTCAAGCTACTAAAGATTAGGACTATCAGGAACTAAACAGGGGACCCGTCAGGTGAGTGCCAAGCAAGCAGATATCAAAGCCCTATCGGTGATGGGCTTACCCGTTCATCAAAGTCAAGCATATGTCAGCTGGCTCAACCGTCGAATTCAAGAAAACGAAGGCACTCACGTCATTACGATCAATGCTGAGATGTGTATGCAGGCACAGCAAGATCAGTCTTTGAGGCAGTTCATCCAAGAAGCAGATCTAGTTGTGCCAGACGGGTCTGGTATTGAGCTGTATTTTCGATTGCTAAAAAGGCAGCAGCTATATCGCTATCCAGGGATTGAACTCGCAGCGGATTTACTCAAAAGCTTAGATAGTCATAAGAAGGTAGCCTTTTATGGGGGAAAGCCAGAGGTTGTAGAAGCCGCTGCCGCCTATTGGCGATCGCAAAACCCACAGCTCAATATCGCTATTGTTCAGCACGGCTACGTTAAAGGTGCGGCGTTTGAAGCGTTCTTGCAGCAGCTCGCCGACGTTCAGCCCAAATTAATCTTTGTTGGACTAGGCGTCCCTAGACAGGAATTTTGGATAGCTGACCACCGACATTTGTGCCCTGATGCCGTCTGGATCGGGGTAGGCGGCAGCTACGATATCTGGTCTGGAAGTAAAGTTCGAGCCCCGCTGTGGATGCGTAAGATTCATCTAGAGTGGCTATATCGGCTTTACCAAGAGCCCTGGCGCTGGCGGCGCATGACAGCGCTTCCTCAGTTTGCCTGGTCATCTTTCTGGTATGGCATCCAAGAACAAAAGTCGTTGAAACAAAATCTTTGACTTTATAGTCTTAGGGCATAGAGTCTTAGAGTATAGAGTCCTGAAGATGGTTGGAAGAAAGGCGCTATGAAGCGACGCTGGTTTTTAGCTGGACTTACTTTATCGGTTGTTAGTACTAGCTGTAGAGGCGCTGAGCCGTCTGATTCTGCGGCGAATTCTGCGACATCAGATTCTGAAGATAGAAACAATCAGGTAGCTAGAGGTAGCAGCATACTGGTGATGGCGACTACGCCTAACTATCCGCCTTACCAGCAAATCGTGGCCAGAGACGCAGAGAATGGAAACGGCCCAGAAGAGCCAGACATTGTCGGCTTCGATATTGACCTGGCGGGTCTGATTGCGGCTCGACTAGACAGGCAGTTGAGCATAATTGATTTGCCCTTTGATGATTTGCTCCCGGCGTTAGCTGAAGGTGAAGCAGATATCGCGATGGCGGCGCTAGCACCTAGCCGCAGCCGTCAGCAGCTAGTAGATTTTTCCGACATTTACTATCGCTCCAGGCACGCGCTGGTTTCTATTGATGGATATTTGCGATCGCGTGATCTTGGCTACCAGTCGATCGGCGTCCACAGCGGTAGCGTTCAGGCCCGATTTGCCCAGCGCCTTACCGATCGACTGCCCGGTCTGTACATCGAATATTACGACAGCCTTACTCAACTTTTCGATGCCATAGACACTGGTGAGATTGCTGGCGCTATTGTCGAAGCCAACATCGCTGACGACTACACAGATCGCTATGCTGACATTTCAGCTAGAGTCATGCCAGCAGAAGAGCCGACAGGTAGCGCGATCGCCCTGCCTCAAAACTCTCCTCTACGGCGTGATATCAACGCGGCCCTTTCAGATATCAAAGCCAGTGGTGAAATGGACCGGCTAATCACTCGCTGGTTTGGCTAGGCTTTCTTTGCGACTCTAGGTTTTTCCAAAGTGCTGTTTGGGAAGTGAAAGTGAAGGCAGTGCCCCAGAGGATTACTTTAGAAGATTGCTTTAGAGTGTGGTTTCTTGAACGCTGTCATCAACAATTAGTGATTTAAGGGGAATCTTAGCCTAGTGCATTGGCGTAGCTGCTCTTTCGAGCTTAAGGCTCGCCCCCTTTACCTGGTTGGTATCCCCTTCATGACTTCGCTTCTCACCCCTCAAGCCCAACGTCAGACCCCTCAAGC
>NZ_JADEXO010000281.1 GCF_015207105.1 cf. Phormidesmis sp. LEGE 11477 | reverse complement strand
ATCAACATGTGCAACGTCATCGGAACTATCGATGGCAAGGACGTCGTCACCGGCGCCGCCGAATAGCGCATCTGAACCTCCCCCCCGACAAGCCAGTCGCTACCCAAGCCTCCCGTAATCGTATCGTCCCCATCACCGCCGTGAAGAAGGACGCTGTCACTGTTCTCTGAGCCAGCCCCGAGGACGTCGTTTCCTGCGCCGGAGAAGTATCCTGAGAGTTGAAGTGACTTTAAATCAACCACTTGATCCTGGTTGCTGGAGCTGGAAAGCACCTCTGGTCGACCATCGGAATGACCGAACAGAATTCCCTCGCTGGTCTCCTTAAAGCCGAATGCGCTCGCACTAAACTGTGCATCTGCAAAAACGCCGGTCTGCTGATTGTTGTTGGTATAAAATCCCTCACCAAAAATCTTGCTTAGACCGACATCTCTTTCTTGTTGATTGCTGGTTAGCTGGATAGATGCAATGCCAGCCTCAGACAAAGTCACAAACTCTCCGGGATCGCTCTCTCCATCTTGGTCGATATCTTGCCAAACTCCAAAGCTACCGAACTCATCGTCTGATGAGTCCAGCACACCATCTGAATTTGAATCAAAATGCGTTAACCCCTCGAGATCCGTTAATGCGCCTTCTACGTAACTGGTAAACGCTATTTCGTCGGCATCGACTATCTGTCCATCACCGTTCTTGTCATAGGCAAGCAGACCGTCATCAGCTGCAACCCAACCAACCCTATTCCGATACCCATCGCCATCAAAGTCGTAGAAAGCTGTTGATTGAGTCACGTCGACCAACTCAACACCATCACCATCCAAGTCCAACACAATTGGAACAATAGCGCCGCTGTAGCCAGGACTATTCTGCTCCGCATCAACGTCAGGGTTACCGGGAACCCCTGGATCGTTTTGTCTGGAATCAACATCTGGATCGTTTCGGGATAGGCCAGGACTATTCTGCTCAGAATCTACGTCCGGATCGTTCTTTGACAGGTCCTGATCATATGCTTCTTTCGCCCCGTTGATAATGTCGTGATGCTGACTATCAGCATCCGTCCCAGTACCTTCAATTACGTCATAATCTCCGTTGCCCGTTCTGGCGTAGTTCTTTAGATCGTCAACTTGCTTATCAAGATTGACATTTGGCGAATTGGCCTCATGAACC
>NZ_JADEXO010000042.1 GCF_015207105.1 cf. Phormidesmis sp. LEGE 11477 | reverse complement strand
CTCCCATCCTAGAGGGCCAAAGAAAAAGATACCCAAGCCTAAGTACGACAAAAAGAAGCCGCATGTCTCTACCGCTCGACTACTCGCCAAAGCTAAAGCCGAAAAGAAAGCACCTTGAAAGGGCTGGTCTCTAGAACCCCTACCGGGGCTGACTGAATTTTTAGCGGCTATTCAAAGACATAAGCTGGCAGCGGCAGTGGTTACTAACGCTCCCTCGGAAAATGCCTGGTTTATGCTAGACACGATTGGCCTAAGTGAACGATTCGAGCCGGTCGTCATTGCAGATGAGCTTCTTAGGGGTAAGCCCGATCCGCTACCTTATCAAACAGCGCTGGACTTGCTAGAGATTGGCAGTGAAGAAGCCATTGTTTTTGAAGATTCAACAGCGGGAATCCGTTCAGCGGTTGGCGCAAAAATTGCCACGGTTGGAGTGATGACGACACATAGTGAGGCGGACTTGATTTCAGTTGGCGCGGGGCGGGCGATCGCAGACTTCACTGACGCTTATATTCACACTCTGCTTCAATCTTTGCCGTCTCCGGCTTGATTTCGCCTGCGCCGACAGCGTTCAGAGCAGTACTTCACCTCGTCCCAGCAGTTCTCCCATTTTTTACGCCAGGTGAAGGAGCGACCGCAGACCTGGCAAGGTTTGGAGGGAAGATCTGATTTTTTGCGCTGGCGAGCCATAGAGGTGGGTGAGGGGGTGAGGGAGGGTGAAGAGAATTGAGAAGACGGCTTAGTATATTGTACCAAGGGCGATTGTTGTCTTGAGAGTGATTAAGGGAGTGGCGGGCGTTTGGGTATGTCGGAAGGGTTGAAACAGGAAGAGAATACTCAGGTAGCTCTAGCTAAGGTCAGAATTGTCTTGGTCGCCCCCGCCGGACCGCTAAACGTCGGCTCGGTGGCACGGGTGATGAAAAATTTTGGCCTGTCACAGCTTTATCTGGTCGATCCGCAGTGCGACTACTTAGGGGCTGAGGCTTTGCAGATGGCAGTGCATGCAGACGATGTATTAGCAGCGGCGCGGATTGTAGGGACGATTCCTGAAGCGCTAGTGGGCTGTGAGTATGCGATCGCCACTACTGCTCGCCCTAGAGGGTTTGATGCTCAGCTCGATCCGCCAGAAATTGCCTTACCCAATCTGCTGATTTCAGAGGCTAGAGAGCAAGGAATCAAAAGAGCCAAAGAACAGCGCCGCCGCAATACTGCTCTAATCTTTGGCCCAGAAGATCGAGGACTGAGCAACCAGGAGCTTACCTACGCTCAGCAGTTCCTCAAAATTTCCACTAGCGACGCCTACAGCGCCCTTAATCTGGCTCAAGCCGTCACTATCTGCTGCTACGAACTCTCGCGGCTGAGCCAATCTTTTTCCGCTTCTCTCCCTCTTCCTTTCTCCTCTACCGACCGCTTATCAGAGAAAACACCCGCTTTACAAAACCCCCCTTCATCTGCTAAACAGTCGGAATCTGTCTTATCAAGTACAGTTGAAACCCATACCCTAGAACAGTCCGAAGACAAGCCTAGGGCAAACCTGGAGGAAATCGAAAGCTACTACGAACATCTAGAGTCACTGCTCCTGCGAGTGGGATATCTTCACCCGCACACCAGCGCTAGTCGCATGCGTAAGCTGCGGCAGCTACTCCACCGGGCGTCCCCGACTTCTCATGAAGTTGCCCTATTACGCGGCATGATTCGGCAGACGGAATGGGCACTATCACACTCAAAACAACGGCAAACGTAAAGGTTAGACCCTGTTATGACGGATACCTACAACTCGCGCGACGCCCAGCTCGGGGGGCAAAACGCTGACACTCAACCACGGTCCGTTCCCACCAGGCAAATCCCCAAACAGGTTTCTAGACAGATTCCCTCACAGTTGCCTAAGCAGACCCAAGCGTCTTCTCCACCGACATCCTCGCAGGTTCCAACTCGGAGCCGTCGTTCTCGGAGTCGTTCCTCTCGTCGTCCGGCTGCGCCTGTAGAACGTCGTCGTTTGTTTAGCACAGGTTCGGAGCGTGTCAAAAGTAAATCTGCTAGTCGTACCCGTGCGCTCAAAGCCAAACCTATTCAGCCCAGCAGCCAACCTGGTGGTCAAAGCCAAAGTAGTCAGCGCCAAAATGCTGCACGAGTCCGTCCTTTCAGGCAGCCAAAAAGGGCAGGACATAGCCGGTCTATACCGAATGGTTCTATGGCGAACGGTTCTGTGGCGAACGGTTCTGTGGCGAACGGCTCGGTGGCGAATGGGCTTGTCGCTAGCCAGACAGGGCCGCTTCGAGCTAAGGCACGGCCAACGCTACCGAATACGTCAGCCACAGGCAGAGTTCCGCCCTCTCGGGGGTTGGTTCGTCGCCGTCACCGTTCACTAAAGACGCCTGCTTCCGTCCGCTACATTATTCAGCTCATTATCGTTGGCTTAGGTGTGGCTGCTATTGGCGGTACTCTGTTAAAGGCACTGCCGAAAGCGCCTGCCCAAGAAGCTGTTGAGATTGCGCCTGCAGCCCAGCCCCAGGGACCTACTAAGACCTTTCCGATTGAGCTCACCAGAGAGATTGCACCTTTAAAAGCAGAGCTAGAAGCGCTACCAAATCTGTATCCCAGTCTGGTGCCTAAGGTCTTTTACGTGGATGTGGATACGGGTGAGTATGTCAGCGTGGGGGGAGGTGAGGCGATCGCCGCTGCTAGCACCATCAAGCTGCCTATTCTGCTGGCGTTCTTTGAAGAAGTAGATGCTGGCCGCATCGATCTAACGCAGGTGATGTCTATGCAGCCTCAGCAGATAGCGTCGGGTTCTGGGGATATGCAGGTGGCCGACCCGAGTACTCAGTACACAGCGCTAGAAGTGGCCTCTCAAATGATTGTCAATAGCGACAATACGGCCACCAATATGATGATCGACTTGCTAGGCGGCCCAGAGGCGTTGAATAGTCGATTTGTAGGCTATGGCCTAGAAGCAACTGAGCTAAACGCGCCGCTACCCGATCTAGAAGGCACTAATTTGACCAGTAGCCGCGACCTGGCACATACGATGCTGTTAATCAGTCAGGGTCAATCGTTGAGTACGCGATCGCGCGATCGCGTACTCAATATTCTCAAACGTACTCGCAGCAAAGGTCTGCTGCCTGCTACCCTCGAAGAAAGAGGCGCATTAACCTACAACAAAACAGGTGATATCGGCTCGGTGCTTGGTGATGTGGCTCTAGTCGATGTCCCGAATGGTAAACGCTATGTAGTGGCTGCGCTGGTCCAGCGTCCAAACAACGACGGACGGGCCAGGGAGTTGATTCGCCGGGTGTCTGCTCGCACCTATCAGCTAGCGGAAAAAGCGATTCAGCCAGCGGTGGTACCTCCCGAACCAGCCGCCGACAGCGGCACCTCATCGACGTCGGAAGCCGCCGACTCTGGAGAAGACTTCATTACTCAACCCTGAGATATCCCTACTGGTGCTAGCAATACATCAACCAAATTGGGTAAGCTCTACGTACGTGAGTCGATGTCTAAAAAGAACTACTCTATTGGTATCCGGTTGCTACCCGTTCAAGCTGTGCTAGTTCATCAGATTCTCACTGTCGACAGCAGACTTTTGGACGAGCCTATCTATGGTAAGCGCATCTCAATCCTCATCTCGAAGTCCGTCGGGCTCTAGTGCAGCTCTGTTAGAGACTCCTGTGGCTTCGCGTCCTATCTCTTTCACGCTGAAGGTTGCTCATCCAGTTGCGCCGGATGATTTCTTTAGCTCTAGCTTTTCCCAAGCGGGCTTTTCTGGGCTAGATGTCCGACAGCTAGCGGCAGAAGGCTATTTTCAGGCGATCGCCTATTTGCTAAACCAGGATTTGGTGCCTCAAAACATCTATGCTCAGGTCTCTCGTAGCAGCGTGGCGGGGCGAGTGAAGATTGTCGTCGAGTTCGAGCGCTCTCCCCAGCCGAAGCGGTTGACCAGGTTTATCTGCGATCGCCTCTACAATCTCGACTCCAACTTGATTGAGGGTGTTCATCTAGTTGCCCGCACGGTCGGCTCTAGCAAAACCGACTGGGAGGAGCGTATTCGCATTCCGACCGTCAGCCAGCGCCAGTCGCCTTCATCTGCAATATCTTCAGCCGCAATATCTTCAGAAACTAGACCAGAACGCTTAGTTGGCCACGCCGATAGCGACAAATTGATCCATGAGTCTGCTCGTAGCAAAATTGCCCGTCAGATTGTTCGCAGTCAATTCAAGTTCTTTCGAGCGGCACTTCTTTCTGGAACAGCGATGGCCGCTTTTCTCTTCGGTGGCTTGACGGACCTGATTTTGTCAGAGCGGCTCTCCAATTCTGTCGCCAGCCCAGAAGTCTCGCTCCCCCCCTGGTACGAGGACGGTTCATCTACAGCTGCGACCGAGGCAGCCGCGCCCGAAGCTACTTCAGTGCGCTTTACCAGTAGAACAGTCGAAGCCGCGCTAGAGACGGTTTCGGTCATTCCCCATCAGGCGGTAGCCTTGCCCCAAGATCCAACGGTTACTTTGCTGTTTGGAGGGAAGCTGGGCCTAGATGATTTTGTCTTTGAATCGGAAGACAGTCTCGATCAGCTATTTTCTGAGCTAGGAATTTACAAGCGGGCTGATGTCGCCATGCTCGGCCTGTCGGAGCCATTGGCGACCCCTAGTACCTCGCTGCAAGAGAGCTTTTATCACCGTACTCGGCCCGAAGCGGTGCAGGCGCTCAAAGCTGGCGGGGTTGACATCGTTAATTTGGCTAGTGAAGGAATATTTACCTACGGCGTCCAAGGTCTCAAGGAGACGCTAAAGACGCTAGATCAAGAGGGCATTTACCGAGTGGGGGCGGGCAGAGATCACAAGGAAGCCCATCGACCTGAGATCTTGGAAGTCAAAGGACAGCGCATTGCCTATCTCAGCTACAAGCCTAGAACCCTAAAAGCGGCCAAAGAAAATGCTGCGGGTGTGGCTTCAGCTAGTGCTGGCGGGCGACAGCATATTCTAGAAGATATTGCAGCGCTTCGATCTCAGGTGGATTGGATTGTTGTGAACTATCGCTGGGGGGAAGCAGAGCCTGCTGAAGATGATCTACCGGCTGAGTGGCAGCAGTCGCTCGCACGCGATGCAATTGATGCTGGTGCAGACTTAGTGGTGGGCTATCATCCTAGCCAGATTCAGGGCGCAGAGATTTATCGCGATCGCGCGATCGCCTATTCGTTAGGTGATTTTGTTTTTAATGAAGCACCTTTCGAAAACCACGACAGCGTTGCCCTACGAGTTTCCTTACGAAATCGGCAGATGAAGATAGAGTTCTTACCCGTGACCATCCGTGACTCTCGTTTGCAGATGGCTACTGGAGAACGTGGAAGTGCTATTCTTCAAAGCATTCGCCAGGCATCGCGAACTTTTGAGCAGCCTATGCAATTCCCTGCTGTTCTCAAAGCGCAAGCGGCTGACTCACTGACTGATCTACCGCCGATGCCAGACGTCTCTACTACTCGCTCTATTGACCAAAGTGATCTTGACCCTGCTCATCCTATACCTAGGGGTCAGCGTTCTGTTCAGCCGCTACCGACTGCTGCTTCTGAACCATTCATTGCACCTGCCGACCAAACGATTAATCCAATTGCCGAGCCAGTGCTCACCCCTGATTTTTCGCGGCATGAAGTCTCTAATCCCTCACTGCATGAATCAGATGCACTCTTCTTGCTAGATGCCGAAGGTGAGTCGAGCGATTTGGATTAGCCAACCGAATCGTAGCGGTTTTCGGACGTATCTCACTACGGCTATATGAACCATATGCGAGCGCTTCGGTCAACGTGCTATGTCTTGGGTGAGTAATCGCTGCTCTAGACGTACTACAGCTAATGATATTGGTCCAGTGATACTTTCGTAAAAAACTTCTAAGTAAAAATACGGATCCCATAACAGCTAGACTTACTTTCTTATTTTGTTAGGGAAGCATTAAGAGTGTGCCAATATTCTTAGTACTCAATAACTTGTAGTTTTTATAACGCTAGCTGCATAAGACCTCGGTGTAAAAAGGGACTCTTCTATTCAACCAGTTAGAAAGAGATTTACGTAGAAACTCGCACGACGAAAGGATTCTATGAGTTTCAATCCATCAAGCTAGAACTTCCTCTGTAGCCATCTATCAGTTGATACGTATAGACAGACAATCAATACCGTATGGGTCAATTCTATAACTGGCTGATATGTAGGCGCGATAACTATTTTTGTCTTCGAGGATGTTTCTGACACTTTGGTATCAATTTTCTTAGGGTTTGTAATGTCGTAGTCCGTATTTATATAAAGCGGCGTTGTAGTTTGACGCATCGCCAAAGGCTATTTTCGAACCATCACTCGCGAGACATAAAAAATGGGTAGGGCAGGCAAGGCACTAAAGTGTGTTCTTCAACAGTACGGCATCAGTCAAAATAGGCTAGCTGTCACTATGGGCGTAGCCCGATCCACCGTAAATCAGTGGGTGAATGAGGTTAGCGACCCGCTAGCCGATTCTATTCCAGATATTGTTACCGCCTTAGACACCCTAGAACCCTCGGCTGCACAGATCTTCTTACAGCTATACATTCAGCGTAGATGTACCCCGACCCAATAGGCGGCTTTATCTGAAGACTGAGAAGTTTTTTGAAGATCGAAAAGTGCGCTAGATACCTTTTGTATTGGCTGCTTTTTATCCAGTCGATTCGCTGTATCTGTATTTGCAGGTTGTAGGTCAGGGAACCGTGGACAAAAAGCAAAAAAGCGTAGAGGCGAATGCTTCCTCTACGCTTTTTCGTATACGCTTTTTCGTAATCTAGGGTCTTTGCTATTAGTTTTCAGCTAGAGCTAACTCGATCAGACTTAACCCAACAAGCATGACTTACAAAGACTTAGTCTTACCTGCGCCCCACTGATCGCCGCGAATCTTTGGCATCAGCAGAATGTGACCAGAGATTGCTCTGAGATCGTCTTCTGTTAGACTACGCATCTTGGGGTAGATGTCACTACTCTTAGTACTAGGGTGTAGTTCGGAGATCTCGGTGAGACCGTCATAAGTTGTGGGGTTGTGTAGGTAGTCTATTAGCCCCTCCAAATTATTTCGATCGGGATAGGCCCCTGCCAAAGACTCGCTGTCTAGGCCAACGTTAGGGTTGGTTTTGGTGATACCTCCTAGATGACAGATCGCACAGGCGTTGTTGAATTTTTGTTGCCCTCGGGTAAATTCTTCTAGCGAAAGGGTGACCGTATCACCTGCTTCATTGAGAGGAATAGTTCGAAGATTCGCGTCCAGTTCAGCTGCGATCGCCCCCTCTACCCAAGGTCCGACGCCAAACAGGCCAGTCGCCACAAAGACAAACGCCGCCATCAACCAGGCGCATTTTTGGAATAATTTTTTCATTTTTAATGCTCGCTTTTCAGCCACGCAACACAGCAGTGATCCAATCATGGTTTGAATCAAATTATCTCTCTATCATGCCACGAATAGGACGAGAGAGCGATGGTCAAGGGCTGAAACTGCGTTAAAACTGCGTCAAAATCCCATTGAAATGAGACCAGACGAGCGCTCAAAGCAGATAACAAGTCACAGGTGACAAATCTAATCGGCACCTTCTAGCACTACTTCCATCTGCTTAGCCACAACAGGAACCTTCCCCTTTACAGGAGCATGTAGTCGAATTAGCTGAGCTAGCGTTTGTTTGAGCTGAGGGCGCGGCACGATTTTGTCGACGAAACCATGATGTAGCAGATACTCAGCCGTTTGGAAGTTCTCTGGTAGCTTTTCACGGACGGTTTGCTCTACTACGCGGCGTCCAGCAAAGCCAATCGTGGCCTCTGGTTCAGCTAGAATGATATCGCCTAGCATGGCAAAGCTAGCGGTTACACCACCCGTTGTCGGATGCGTAAGGATAGGAATGTATAGCAAGCGAGCAGAGCGGTGACGCTCTAACGCCGCTGAAATCTTCGCCATCTGCATCAAACTCAGCATGCCTTCTTGCATTCTGGCACCTCCAGAAGCGCAGACTATCATCACTGGTAAGCGATCTGCCGTGCCGCGTTCGATCAGCCGAGTGAGCTTTTCACCCACGACTGAGCCCATACTGCCGCCCATGAACCGAAAGTCCATGACGCCTAGTGCTACGGATTCTCCTAGGATTTTCCCCACCCCTGTTTGAACCCCGTCAATTAGCTTGGTCTTGGCTTGGGTATCGCGGATACGGTCTGCATAGGCTTTGCGATCGCGAAACCGCAGCGGATCTTCAGGTGAAAGCTGAGTGTCTATTGGCAACCAGCTATCCTCATCTATTAGCTGCTCAATTCGTTCAACGCTAAACACCCGATGGTGATGTCCGCACTCTGGACATACCTGTTGGTTAGCTTTGAGGTCCTTGGTGTATGTGAGTACATCGCAGCGCTCACACTTCGTCCAAAGCCCATCAGCAATCTCCCTTTCCCTGTGGTCTGGACTAATCAAACCCGTTTTTTTTCGGTTGGCAAACCAGTCAAACAGCGACATTTTTCCACTCATCCACTTTGCTTAAGGTACGCCTCAAGACAAAAGGTAAGTGAGGCCAATACTTACTTCTATCCTACTAGGGTAGGGGGCATTCTGTTGTTGATGCCCTTCGATCAAATGACAGATGCCTATAGTCCTAGGGGAAAGAAGATTGATAGGTACGCATCTATGAGCTGCTGACCGTAAAAGAGCACCAGTACAGCGCCTAATGCCAGATAGGGTCCAAACGGAATGTGCTGTTTGGGTCCTAATACGCCGAGTGCTAGTGCGCCGCCGCCGATGATTGAGCCCATCGTTGCGGCTAAGAACGTCGCTAACAGCAGTCCCGACCAGCCTAACCAAGCCGCCATCATTGCCGCTAGCTTAGAATCTCCGCCGCCCATAGCGGCTTTACCAAACGCTCGGCTACCCGCAATACCCACGAAATCAAACAGCCACAGCCCAAAGATACTGGCGAAAAAAGCCATCAACGCACCGCTTGCCCCTGAAAGCAAAGACGGCGACGTTAAGTAGCTCATCCAGCCTTGAAATGCCCAGCCCATGACTAGTCCAGACGCGGTCAGACTATTGGGTAGGGTCATCGTATCCAAATCGATCAGTGCCAGTGTCAGTAGCCAACAGATAAATATCCAGTAGCAAGGCGTCTGCCAGGTGATGCCAAAGCGGGCAAACACTGAGACAAATAAGCATCCTGTCACAAACTCCACCAGCGGATATCGAGCGGCAATCGGCAGCTTGCAACTGCGACACCGACCTAGCAGCCAAAGCCAGCCAAAGATTGGCACATTGTCGTAAGGCTTCAGACGCTTCTCACACTTTGGACAGCGAGACGGTGGATATAGTAAAGATAGTCCTGCCGGCAGACGGTAGACGACTACATTCAAGAAGCTACCGACTGCAGCGCCTAAGAAGAAAACTATCAGAAGAGCAGTACTATCCACACAGTTTGCCGTATTGATGGAGAACTGTAGCTAAGGTACCCGCCCCTTAGCTTAGATTGTCAGAGTATGCTCTTGTTATCGTTTCCTGTTTGCTACAGCTAGCGGCTTGGCTCCCTACCTGCCTGCCTGCCTACCTGCCTACCTAGCGGCTGGACTCGCATAGGCTTCTTCGACGGCCTCTTGAGGAATTTTAGCTTCTTGCCACTGCTCTTTTGTAAACTCTTCGTGGTAAGAGCGTTCTACATTGACATTCCATAAATCGTGCTTTTCACCCAGGATATTCTTCGCCGCCAGCAGACCCGTCAGCATGGAATGATCCTGATTATTGTATCTGTGCATGCCGTTGCGTCCGACAGTCTGCAGGTTCTCAAACTGTTCTAAGTACTTTTGAATGACGTTCAAGTGCTGGCGATACTCCCCATCGTAGACAGGGTATGCTTTTTTCTGTCGAATCACGGTTCCATCTTGTACGTACTTTATATCAGGAACCAGGCCCAGCCCTACGATCTCTTCACCCGCTTGCTTGATCAGTGCTTCATCAGACATCTCCCACAAACTGTCACCTTCGCTGCAGAAGTACTCCATACCAACGCAGGTTTTACTGGTGTCTGGAACCATTGCCATGCTCCAGTTCTTGAAGTTTTGAATTCGCCCTACCTTGAAAAGGGGACTGTGAATATATATCCAGTTGTCAGGAAAAATGTCTTCAAGATCAATCACCAAAGGCACAATCAAAAAGTCGCGGTATTTTAGTCCATTAGCCGCTTTCAAAACAGGTTCGGGCGGCGCTGGCTCCATTTTTCGGGCCAAAGCAGTGATTGGAATGCTAGAAATATAGCTCTCACCTGTCAGCTCAACGGACTCGCCATCCTTTTGAACCGTGACGCTAGTGACGTTTTTGCCGTCGTGCTTAACTTTGGTTACGCGCGTTTCCATATAAACAGGCGACCCCTTGCTTTCTAGAATCTCCTGGCAGCGTTCCCACATCATGCCAGGCCCATAGATAGGATAGTCAAATTCTTTAATCAACGTTTTAGTATCGTTACTACCAAACGCTGCATTAATGACTGCTTTTTTCAAAGAAAGACCTTTAATTCTCTGAGCCGCCCACTCTGCTTGAATCTTGTTACAGGGTATTCCCCAAACTTTCTCTGTGTAGGACTTGAAGAAGGTTCTATATAAGCGATCGCCAAATCTTTCGATTACCCAGTCTTCTAGATTTTCAGCCTCTGGTCTAGGGTTTAGCTTGCCGTTGATTTTAGACTTTAGGTAGCTAAGAATAATCATGCTGCTGTCGATTGCGCCTAAATTCGTCAGCGTACTAGAAATTGAGAGCGGGTAGTCGAAGAACTTTCCCCGGTAGTAAATCCGAGAAAGGCGAGGCACCTGAATGAATTCGTCCTCTAAGATTTCTTTCCAAATCTCTTGAACTTCACCTACCTTGGTGAAAAAACGGTGCCCGCCAATGTCAAATCGATAGCCTTTGTAGGTTTCTGTTCGAGAAATACCACCAACTTTGTCAGCTTGCTCTAAGACAACAGAAGATTTGCCATGCTTTGCTAGCTCATAGGCTGCTGTCAACCCGGCGGGACCTGCGCCCATTACTACTGTGTCGACCATTGATATATTCCTCAAAACTAACAAGATAAAAAACCAGTGAGCTAGAACTAAACGAAGTAAAATCGATGATTTTTTCTTCTATTCTGTTCTCCTCATCCGCGCGCTTACGTTCCTATGCATCTACATCCCTACGCCCCTTTGTCCCTATGCTCCCGCGCTTCTAAAGCTTCAGTTATGGTTTTAGGTGCGTGGGGCTTTAGGAGTGGCTTTATGTTGGGCTCATTTGCCTAGCAGAACGACGGCGAGTTAAATTGTGTCGGCCTACGCCAATAATGAAGGCTAGCCCACTGTAGAAGTAGTAGAGCCAGTGCCAAGGCACGACGCCTAATGCAAACCAGAAGCCCCTTTTCCGATAGAAGAAGCGATAGACAGACCAGTTGAGCGTTAAGAGCAGGAGCGCAGAGAGAACTGCGGTCCCTATCAAAAATGGCCACTGCATAGAAAAGAGGATGGACAGACAAAGGCCAGCGATTAGCACCACACTAAGCCGACTAGACCACTGTAAGTTTAAGTCGCTAGCAAACCGTTGATACTGCTGTGGCTGATCCTGACGAATCTTGAGCAGAAGCGCTATCCAGGGTAGGGCTCGGTAGAAGACCTCTGCTCTTAGCAATGTGAAAGGCGTCCATCGCTTTAGATGCTTGACTTGGACATGCTTGCACAGCGTAATTTGATGCCCCGCCTGCCGCAGACGATATCCTAACTCAATATCTTCGATACACGGCTTTTGATAGCTTTCTGTAAAGCCTCCTAAAGATAAAAAGACATCTTTTCTGATAGCTCCACATGCACCCCAGAAGGTAGAGGCTGCTTCGGAAGAAGTTTGGTGGGTGTAGTGATGAAACAGATTTTTGTACTGCGACAAAAAGTTTTCTGCGCCAGGCGAGTCATCGTAAGAACCAATCAGAGCAGTCAGCTCAGAAGATTCTTGGAAGGCATAGATAATTCTAGGTACGGTTACCGGATGGATCTCTACATCGGCGTCGGTGAAGAATAAAAGGTCAGCAGAAGCAGCCCTTGCGCCAATGTTTCTAGCTCTAGCTGGCCCACCACATTCTGGTAGCAGGATCAGCTTAAATCCATACTCCTCGACGAGCTTCCAACTGCCGTCAGATTCACCATCCGCGACAATAATAACTTCAGCGTCGGCTCGCCATTTGCTAATGCTGATTAGAGATTTTCTAAAGCTTTCTCCTCCGTTGTGTACGGGGATAACAATAGAGAGCGCTGGCTTCTTCTCGGAATATGATTCCATCATGGTATGCTTACTCCGATATTGGGGCTTTTGTAAACGACTTCTGATGAATGCTCAAAATGCTTGATGACCAAATGTTTGGTGATATGTGTTCGGTGACATGGTATGACGTTACACAGCTACGAGGATAACCTGCAAACGTGAGATACGCACTGTTTTCTGGATGGTAATTACTGCGCCTTTAGTCTGTTATTCAGGTGGACTATTCAGGTAGGTTATTCAGGAATATAAGAGCTAGACAGCACAACTCGGTGAGTTCTAGGTCGGTGAGTTCTTGGTAAGTTCATCGCTGGATGTAAAACAGTACATCCAATATATTCACTCCAATGTATTTGAAGAAACCAATGTATTTGAAGAAAACATATCCGAAGGAAAAACACTTATCTCTTCGGATTTACTGCCCAATCTTTCGGTGCAATGGCGCTGCTTGAACATGTTTAACGATGTGCATAAAATTTAACGGCGTGCATAAAAAGAGAGAGGTATTTTCGTTAAACTCCAGACAATAGATTTCTAGCTTTCAATGACTAGAAGGATAACAAGTCGCACTGCGAGGATCTGTATACAGAAGTTAGCTTTACAAAAACTTTATTAATTTTTTGTATAAAGATTGAATGTATTGGGTAATACTAAAACCCATTCAAACCGGGCTGTTTCCTGTACTTCTAGGCCCGGCCTTAGTGAAAGAGATCGCATCTCCTTCACAGGCAACATAGGCGCAGGTATTTCCACCTAAGGTAACTTCATATCCGCCGGTAAATTCACCAAAGGATGGTAGTGTCAGGCGCTTTTGGTCATGTTCTAAGAAGAAGCAGGGAAGCCGCAGGCTGTCAGTGGGCGATCGCAGTTTTACAACGGGGTGAATGTGGCCGCAGATGTTCAGTTCGGCGGCATGATTGACGGCTGGTTCGTGACTGAGCAAAAACGGCCCTAGCCTGACAGCTTCTAGCTGACAGTCCATCGGTAGCGGTGGCAGCGCTGAGACCAGGTTTCGATCGTGATTGCCAACAATCAAAGTGACGTCTGCTTTGAGTTGTCTAAGGAAAGTATCCCAGTCTGCTAGCACATCTGTGACAAGAGAGTGCTTGGAATGGAACAGATCTCCTAAAACAAACAGATACTTAGGGTTGGTTTGATCGCAAAGCGATCGCAGCCTGTCTAGATTCTCTTCGTTCATCCGACTAGCAATGGGGATTCCCATAGACTGGAATGCTTCTGCTTTACCCAGATGAACATCGGATACGAGTAAAGCCTGTTTGTCAGGCAGATATAGCGCCTTATCGTCTAACAACCGCAGTTGCAGATCGCCAATTTGGATCTCGTTTGATCGCAGAGTTTTCATCATTGCGGAGTCTTCATTTCACTAGGCGTTTTTATTTCACTAGTCTTCATCTCACTAGGCGGTGATGGTTCGGCGTAATAGATTGCCGTGGCTAAAGACAGAGCTAAACAGGCCCCATCTCACCGGATTAGATGTTCTGCCAAACAGTACCAGCATGGCCTGGACGATTTCTGGCAAGGTGGACGTATCAGCGAGAAAGCCTGCCCACTGCGATCGCTCTAGCCCAAAGAAAGTGGTGAAAAACTGCTGTATCTCTACGGTATTGAATGTCATGAGATTTTCTAAGCCAAACGCATAGAGATAATGTTTACGCAATCTATCTTCTGGCCAAAGCTGCTGCCAGGCGGCTTGAGCAATCTCAGATGGAGTAGCGCTAGGATCGCTGAGCGTTTGGGCGATCGCCTGCGCTAGATCGGGTCCCCGTCTGAGCATCGCTCCTTGCATATAGCCTGTTGCCGGATGCACCATACTGGCCGATCCACCAAAGCCTACTACTGCCTGTGTCAGATCTGGCAGTGGCATATTCATCGGAAACAAACAGCGCTCTACGTGGTGTGTTTCTGTTATTCTCACTCCCCTGTGGGCTAGCCGCCGATGCAGTCGCTGCTCTAATGTTTCCATAGAAAGCCCCGGCACGTGAGCCAAAGAGGTTTCCTCAACAAAATAAACATCGTTGCCCAAGTCCATTGCATACAAAAAAGTGGGCGGCAGTTGTTTTTCGGATGCAGGTAGAAAATCGTCTCGATAGTCCATCAGCACCATCTGTTCTGGCTCAACTGGTGGCGCAGAGAACCGTCCGACAATGCCATACGCAGCTTGATAGGCAACAGGCTTGAGCGCAGGCATGCGCCTAATCAAAGCAGGATTATGTCCGCTAGTATCAACTACCAGCCTAGCTAAGTAAGTCTTGCCGTTCTCATCTGTTACTTCCGAAAGCTTGGCGCTATGGGTAACGGCTACTGCCTTCCCTCGATGCCAGCTGACACCATATTGACTGCCCTGCTGTAGCCAGTGCCCTTGCAGCTTTTCTCGATCGATTAGCCCGTAGTCTCTTTTGAGCGGAATTTTTTTCTCGCCCATATACGCTATGGCGTCTCGCCAGCGATGTTCTAGGAATTCGCTCATTCCTAGCGTTTCTAGTTCATCCGCCCATATCCCATAGGTGTTGGGCCAGGGCGCTGCTGGATCAACTGGGCTAAGCCCTTTCACGCTCAGGTTTTGCTGTGCTAGCACGGCTGATAAAAACAGCCCCGCTGGCCCCGATCCAATTATCAATACGTCCGCTACGTTCGCCATCTGCTCACTCATTCATACCGCTTATCTACTCTAGCGGGTACGGCCCAACATCAAAACCGCCTACCTATCCCATTGGGCTTTGAGTCGGGTAATGCGATCGCGCAGACTCTCATTCGTCAATCTAGAGCTTAGCCTTTCCACCAGCAGCGGAAATCCAAACGGAGAAGGTCGCTGCACGCTCATCCAACGTAATTCTAAAGCCTGCATTCTCTTGAGTGCCGCTGCTAACCTTGGCGCTTCCATTTGTTCTTCTATGACTTCTCTTTCCGCCTGAATCAGCAGCAGATTATCAGGCTCATATTTGCTAAACACCTCATATATCAACGATGAGCTAATCTGTACCTGATTCGCCGTTTTCTTCGATCCTGGATATCCTTTGAACACCAGCCCTGCCACCTGCGAAATACCTCTAAATCGGCGTTGGGTCAGCTCAGAGATGTTCAGGCTCTCTTTGATCTCTTCGTATAGGTCTCTAGTCGAGAAGAAGTCTGCCGAAAACAGAGCCTCAAACGGATAGTCTTTGGGGGCTAAAATCTCAAATCCGTAGTCGTTTACGGAGACAGTAAACGTTGCTCTTTGCATCTGAGAGAATCGGTAGGCCCACAGAAAACCTAGTCCTTCATGCACATTTCGTCCCTCAAAGGGATAGACGTAGAGGTGCTGGCCTTCCCTGGTGCGGCAGCATTCGACCAAAAACTGATTGATTTCTGGCAAATGAGAAATCCGATCCTGGGTAGCTAAAATAGGCATAATGCACTCTACTTCAGCGCTGACATTTCCGGCTTTTGCTTGAGTGATCTCTTCTCGAATATACCGACTGAGCTGGTCTGAAATCGCTAGATATCCACCGCTCCAGACCGGCACTACGCTAGACTTTTTCTTCGCATTCTTGACGTATAGCGTCATATCTTTCATTTGAAAGTATTCGAGCTGACGCCCAGCAAAAAAGAACACATCTCCTTTTTTTAGCCGAGAGACAAAATTCTCTTCTACCCGGCCAATCGGGCCGCCTCTTGCGTAGGCAATCTTGACCTGCTGATTGCCTGTAATCGTGCCAATACTCATCTTGTGCATACGAGCAATTCGACCATCTGCAATCTTGTATACGCCCGCTTCTAAAACAATCTTTTTATAGCGAGGATAGGCTTGCAGGCACTTGCCTCCATGCTCTATGAAATTCACTATCCAGTCAAACTCTGCTGCGCTTAGAGGCTGATAGGAGACTGTTTTTTGTATGCTCTCTAGAGTCTTTTGGGGAGAGAATCCGTCCCCACAGGCCAAGGTGACTAAGTGCTGAATCAACACATCGTATGGTTTGTTTAGCGGGTGTCGCGATTCTATCTGCCCGGCGTCTAGCCCCCGGCGAAAGGCAGAGATTTCTAGCAGCTCTAGCGCGTTAGTGGGTAGAAAGAATACTTCTGAAGTTCCGCCTGGTAAATGGGCAGAGCGCCCGGCTCGCTGAAGCAGTCTAGCTAAGTTCTTGGCACTGCCGATTTGAACAACTCGCTCTACTGGCTGAAAGTCCACCCCTAAATCAAGAGAAGAGGTGCAGACAACCCATTTGATAGCGCCTGATTTGATCCCGGCCTCTATAGCCAGGCGCGTGTCGAAGTCAATAGAGCCGTGGTGCAGCGCAATTTGATGTTCGTAGTCGGGCAGGGCGTAGGTCAGCGCTTGGAACCATCTTTCAGCTTGCGATCTAGTGTTCACAAAGATCAGCGTAGATCGATTGATATCTAGCGCCTCTACTAGCTCCTCAAACATTCGCAGACCTAAGTGACCTGCCCAAGGAAAGCTATCTACAGAGGTGGGTAATACGCTTTTGATCACGGTCTCTCTTTTGAGCTTCGAGCGAATGATCACAGGATTCGAGCCGACGCCTGTTGCTGCCTCGGCTGCCTCTTGCAAGTTTCCTAATGTCGCTGAGATTGCCCAGGTTTGGACGGTCGGGTTTAGCTGTCGCAACCGAGACAAACATAGCTCTGTTTGGGTTCCTCGCTTGGAACTCATCAGCTCGTGCCATTCGTCTAGAATGACGCAGCGTAAGCTGCCAAATCGCTTGGCTGAGTGTTGGTAGGATAAAAGAACTGCTAGTGACTCTGGCGTTGTGATCAAAATGTTTGGCATTTTTTTGATCTGCCGACTTTTGATCGAAGCTTTGGTATCACCCGTTCGCGACTCTACTGTGATTGGCCAGCCCATCTCTTCTATGGGACGACGGATAGAGATTTCAATATCGCGCGACAGGGCGCGTAAAGGGGTGATATACAGTAGCTGTAGCCCAGCAGAAGCACCACTAGCAGAGCTGTTGTCAACCATCTGGGCAATCGGCCCCATGACTGCGCCATAGGTCTTGCCTGAACCTGTAGGTACCTGAATGATGCCGCTGTTGCCGGCTAGATAGTTTTTCCAGGTCTCTGCTTGAAAGGTGATCGGTTTCCAGCTTTGCTGCGCGAACCAACTGTGAATAGGGCTGAGAATAGACAAAGAGCTGTTGAAAAAATTGCTTATTCGTGAATGCGACCGTTGGGCATGATAGTGCCAGTCAGCCTAGCGCCTAGTAGCTTCACCATTATCTTATCGCCGTAGCCTACTTTTGCACCGCTAAGATCCGCGCCGCTGAGATCGGCGCCGCTGAGGTCCGCGCCGATCAGATCCGCACCGCTAAGATCCGCGTGGCTAAGATCTGCCTGAAGCAGGTTGGCACGAAAAAGCCGAGCTTTGCGGAGGTTAGCGCGGTTGAGGTTGACTTTGTGCATGAAGGTGTCGCTGAGATCTGCGCCGCTGAGATTGGCACCGCTGAGGTTCCGACCTGAGAAGTCTTTTTCTTTGAGGTTGGCCCCGCTCATATCTATGTCGCTAAGGTCGGAGGCACGTTTGGTCTGCGTAGGCGAGCTTGAAGTGGTGGTAGACATAGAGCTTTTCTTAGCAGCGGCCTCACTGTTAGCTTTATCCTTGGCTGCTTTCTCATGAGCAGCCTGTTCGCGCGCTTTACGTTCAGCAATCACCTTTTCTCTAGCGGCTCTTTCACGAACTCTTCTCTCTGCGGTTGCCTTTTCTCTAGCAGCCTGCTCTCGCGCTTTGCGCTCAGCAATCACCTTTTCTCTAGCAGCTTTTTCTCTAGCGGTTCTATCGCTATCTGTTCGACTACCGTTTCCGCTGCCATTAGTGCCTGGTCTAGGCCAAGCGCTGCTAGGATACCTGGCGCGATAGGTTGCTCCATATTGGCCTGCAAAGTCAGTACTATTGGCAGCGGCAGCACGACGATAGGCTTCATAGGGGGGGCGGTAGCCGCCAGCTCGACTGGCACTTTGACTGGCACTTTGACTGGCACTTTGACTGGCACTTTGGCTGGCACTTTGGCTGGCAGTCGCGCTAGCAGTACGGTTCTGAGGGCGATAAGTGGAGTCGTCACCGGGGCGGTAGCTGCTGTAGGAGCGAGTTTCTCTACGCTTGGTGGTTTGAGTGGATGAAGTGCGCGCGTATGGCTGTTTGGTTTTGGCTTGGGTGGCGGCGGGAACTCTGCCGTTTTTGGCTTGCGATCGCATCATGGCCCGTGCTTCATTGAGCTGCTTGAGCTTAGCTTCAGCCTTTTCGCGCAGACGCTGGCGATCGCTTGGAATCCGGTCAGGATGCCAAATAAACACTAGATCTTTATATGCCTGGTTCACTTCTCGAATAGAAGTAGACTTCTCTGGCTCCAGTTCTAAAGCTCTATACGCTTGCTCAATCTGATCCATACACGCCAGTCAGCATAGTTCTTATCTAGAGTGATTATGCCGGATATCCCCGACACTCTGCCGGCAACCATAGCAAACTTTAAGAACCGGGCTTAACGTTCTGTAAGGTTTTGGCGTAAAACACTCTCTAGTTTTGGGTGATCTTGAGCTCATAGATATTCCATAGCGTTCCACCTAGTGCTGTGTACTTGACGTTCTCGATCTTGTCACGCACAGCGCTCATCGAATACTGGCCAACTAGATGAATAAAGGGCAAGTTTTCCTGAACCAGCTCTTGAGTCTCGGTATAGAGCGCCTTGCGTTCGGCTTCATCTAGCTCTTGAGCCGCCTGAACGTACAGATCGCTGATCTGTTGCTCCCAGGGGTAGACCTCTCGGCCCGGCAGCGGTGGCCGATCTTGTGGCTGCTGATTAAAGAAATGAAGGCCACCGTCTGCTAACCATAGGTTGGCACTGCTGTTGGGCTCTTCTCCAGCGCCAAAGCCCAGCACGATCGCATCCCACTTCAAAGAGTCGCCAATCAGGGTAATCAGTTTATTGAAGTCAATCGGCTGAAAATCTACTGTAATGCCAATCAAAGCCAGATTCTGCTTGATCTGCGCGCCCGCTGCCTCTCGAATCTCGTTCCCGACATTAGTCTGCAAGGTAAAGCGCACCCGGTTGCCCTCGGCATCGACCAGCCGATCACCCTCATAGCTAAAGCCCGCTGAAAGCAGTAGCTCTTTTGCTTTCACAATATTGAAATCATACGAGGGCAGATTTGGCTCTGCCGAGTAGGGGCTTTGCGGCGCAATCTGAGAGTTTTGCATCTCGCCTAGGCCCTTGAAAATATTGTTGAGCATGGTCTCGCGATCGATTGCATAGGCAACTGCCTGGCGAAACTCCAGGGTGTTGAACCATCTAGATTTGATCGGGTCTACAACCGGCTCGCCACCGATAGAGCCTTTGTTGAGATTGAAGGTAAGAAACAGGCGAGTAGTGGTAGGGCCACCGTTATAGACCGTATAGCCACCTTGCTCTTCGTCTTGCTTGATCAAAGAGAAATTATCTGGAGTTACCGCCATGATGTCGGATTCACCCGAGCGGAAGCGAACAAACTCAGCATCTTGGGAGCTCACTACAGGCCAGACCATCTCTTCGATGAAAGGCTGAGGCTCGCCGTCTTCTCCTTGACGCCAGTAGTGAGGATTGCGCTTGAAGACGATGCGCTCACCGGGTAGAAAGTCTTTGATCACATAGGGGCCATTGCAGACAATTTCAGAGGGATCTGTATTCGTACCCCAAGTCGATAGATATAGCGGCTGACCGTTGCTATCTTTGGTTCTGACAGATTCTTCGAGCGCGTGCTTTGGCAGGATGGCGATGCCAGTGACCCGTAGGAAAGGCGCAAACGGTTCAGGAATTTTGAACTGTACCCGGCGCTCGTCCAGTTTGGTAATCTCTGGCAGTTTTCCTTCTGCGCCGATGCGTAGGATGTCAATCGTGTCAGTCGGAATCTCTGGATTGAGGATGATATCGTTGTAGGTAAAGACCACATCGTCAACGGTTAGCGGCGCACCGTCTGACCATTGCAAATTTTCCTTCAAAACGTAAGTGATTGTAAGACCGTCTTCGGAGATTGTCCAAGACTCTGCTAGCGCTGGGACGATTTCACTGGTGGTGCGATCAACAGTAACTAATCCCTCGTACATAAAGCCCAACACATCACTGCTAGAGCTTTCATCGGAAAGAAAGTAGTTAAATGTTTTGGGCTCACCGACTACCGGACTGACTAGCTGAGGCACATCGGCAGCCTCAACTCGAAAGTTTTCTAGCCGTAGGCGATCTAAGGTGCTACAGCCCGGTAGAAGCGCGCACAGGCCGAATATAGCTAAACCCAGTAGCAGCAGTCGCCACAGCCGAGTTCCTTTCAACCAGCGATCTAGCCTTTGCCAATCCATTTGCCAATCCCTAGCGGCTCGCAGCCGTCGTAACTAACGTTTGATTGCACTCACTATAGATAAAAACCTGCTAATTGCGTAGAGATGAGTGAAAAATGCGCGCTGCGTATCCTTGTAAAGCAGAAGGTAAAGCAGAAGCAGATAGTTGTTTGCAAGCCTATCGGACGCTATCTGAGTCAGCTCAAACTATCAAAGCTAGGATTGTCTCTCGCTCTAACCGGTCAATAAAATAAAAGTCTTCTTCTCCTACCATTCGACTGAGTAAAGTATCTAAATAGTCAAGGGCTCAAGTAGTTTTATTGATATTGTTGAACCTTATTTGTCTTAGTGATGCTCATAGATCTGCATATCTTCACGAACATATCTACAGGCGATAACTGGCACTTCTCATGGCTATTATTTTAATTTCTTTCGTTAAGCATTGTTAAAGGAACAGAAACCTCCTTCTTTAGGGGCAAGCAGTTCACACATTTTAGTGATGGAATATACACATATTGTTTAGGTAAAAGGAACATGGAAACATCATGACTTTCTTTCAACGCAGCCGTCGCTGGATTACAGCGATCGCACTCGTACTACTTCTAACTGTCTCTACCACAGCCTGCTCTACAGCGACGACCGAAGCGCCAGCGGGTTCTCTAGTGGGATACTCTCAGCTAGAGCGGGGTAATTCTGCCAAGGGTCAAGAATATGGAGATTGGGTTGTCAGTGCGGCTCAAGGGTTAGTCTCTGATGCCTATGTTAGAGATGACAATCAGCTTGGTGTTGTCATTACCAAAGAAGTACAGCCGAACGAAGTCAAGGATCTTTCTAGATCTCTACTCCAAGGATTTCGCAAAAGCTTTCCAAGTAAAGATCTAAAGGTACTCGTTTTTGCACCAGATAAAGCGCCTATCTTAGTTGCTGACTACGATTCACAGTCAGGTCAGGTAGAATACAACACTCCTTAAGGAAGAAACATAAAGGAATAAAACGTCACGAAAGAAACGTTCAAAGCAGTTAAAGAGATGCATCTTTCGAGAATCGTGTTTTAGAAAGCCAAAGCAAGAATTAATTTCTAATCAGCGAGTTTCTCGACCAATATTCAATTGACAAACCGCCCCACGCTAATTTGGAGATTCCCTATGTCTACTAGTGACAGATACAAGCGCGAGATCATGAAAGATCTTGCAGATGGCAATAAAGAAATCCTAGAGCCTAACGGCGACGACGCCCTCGGTGAGAAGTATAAGAGCTTCGATGATTTCGCCGATAGGTCTTCACGCGATGAACGGCACGGTTTGCTTAGACGCGCTTTTCACCCTGAGCGAGTTCCTGCAGCCCAGATGGACCCTGAGCTGAAGAGCGCGATTGAAAAGATCAAGCCCAATGAACGCGACGATGTTGCTCGCGACTTCTTTAAGCATTTCAAAGAGAGGGGGCTGAGCGATCGCGATTTAGAAAAGCAGCTTGGGCTCTCCACTCACCACGCTCGTAAAATGAACGCAGATGACGTAGGTAAACTGGCTTCCTTTGCGTACACTGCCCATCCCGATATCTTCCAAGAGGTCCTAGCCGACCAACCTGCTATCTTGAAGTTTTTAAGCAACCCGCTAGTAGGGGCAGCGATTGGGGCGATCGCCTCCAAATGGCTTCGCAAGTAATAAGCTCGAGGCGCGACTAATCTCTATCTGAAGATTCAAATCGGTCAGTCAAAAAGGTGCCTGCAGGCACCTTTTTGACTGACCGCCCAAGGGTAGACTAGAAACATCACACGTTTGCTAGGTTGCGTCTCGTTACTCATGTTTGCCTTCCTGAATCTATTCCCTTGTCCTGTTCTCGCCGCCGTCGTGCATAAAGATTTTTCAACGCCTCTGTGGGTTGGTAGTGCCGCTGTGGTTGCTTATGTAGGCGTTTGTTTCTTTCTCTACACCGTTCAAACCAAGCTAATATATCGTCCCTTAGCGCAGATCATCAAAACTCCCGCAGATATTGGACTAGCCTACGAAGACATCTGGATTCCTGTTGGTGGAAGTAAAGATAGTACAGGCAAAGTAGGTAAGGAGCCGGGCGAATACCTTCACGCTTGGTGGCTTCCTAACCCCCACAGCCGCCGCGTTATGCTGTTTTGTCATGGCAACTACGGCAACATCAGCTACAACACAGATCGCATCCGATTCCACTATGACCAAGGCTGCTCTGTTCTTGCTTTTGACTATCGCGGCTATGGTCTCAGCAGCGGTCCAGCTCCTAACGAAGCCAATATCTTTGCAGACGCCGACGCTGCCTTAAACTATCTAATTGCTAAGCGTGGGATATCGCCTGAAAACATTGTTGTGTCCGGTCATTCCATCGGGGGCGCTGTCGCCATTGACGTAGCTAGTCATCATCCTGAAATTGATCGCCTTGTCGTTGAAAGCAGCTTCACGACTATGAAAGACGCTGTTGAAGCCAAAGCGATTTATCGGTTCTTCCCAATCAAAGTTCTCTTGACCGAGCCATTCGACTCGCTTAGCAAAGTTAAAGACTTACCCATGCCTGTCCTTTACGTTCACGGTGACCAGGACTTTGACGTTCCTGCTGTGTTTAGCTATCAGCTCTATACAGCCACACCTAGTCCTAAGCAGATCTTTACAGCTCGTGGCGCAGACCACAACATGAATACGCTCGCGGGCGATGCTTATGCTTCTGTTCTCCAGAGCTTCTATAGACTGAACGATCGCGCTACTACTCAGCATACCGAAGAGCTACAGCTTGCTTCTTAGATCTTAGCGATGCTTTCTTTTCTTCTAGGGTGGCTAGATAAGTACTGTTTTCGTAAGTTCTCTAAACGTAAACAAGTTTTGGCGCGGCCATCTGAAGAAGAGAAAGCCACTCCGCTTTTAAGCCATCCTGTATCCGTCGCCAGTCTTGAATCTGATAGCCTCCAGGCTGATGATTTACTAGCTGGCGATCTGTCAGCTAACGACCTGCTAACTAACGATCTACAAAGAGAGATTCGTAACGAGCGAAGGTTCTCTCTAGCTGAAGCAATCGGTAGAGAAGGAGGCAGCTTTATGAAGGGCGAATCAGCCATTCCCAGACCGCTTAAAGCCGCCAATGAAATAAAGCAATTTATTGCTGCTCATAGCCTAGACCCCTCTGGAACTCTGGCGA
This sequence comes from cf. Phormidesmis sp. LEGE 11477, assembly GCF_015207105.1. Lineage (GTDB taxonomy): Bacteria > Cyanobacteriota > Cyanobacteriia > Phormidesmidales > Phormidesmidaceae > Phormidesmis. The sequence continues at coordinate 21,695 of NZ_JADEXO010000042.1, read as the reverse complement.
ATGAGCTATCTGCCTGGAGCATTGCTGATATTCGACTTAGCCGCCAGTTAGAGACGCCTTTAGTTGCCTTAGCTCAGATCGTCGAAAGTTTGCTAAATGAACCAGTCATTTTTTACGAATTTGCTAGACAGGTGGCGATCGCACAATCTAAGCTCACGGGCGATCGCCCTTACTTCCAACAGCCTGGCCAACCGCCTGATCTCGACGCTGACTACACCCACAGCTCTATCCGTCAATATTTACTAGAGATAGCAATGTTTTTGGAGAAAATATAGCTGTGGAAATATAGCTGCTGATTGACTGCTATGGTCGTTTTTCCAAAGGGTTACCACGCTCAACAAACTAAGCGTATACCTAAGCCAGTTCCAATAGCACTTACTTAAAGATTGCGCTTACCGTACGGTAGAAATAATCACAGTCACCGTAGCACTGGCGATTAGTGTGAAAGCTAATTGAACAACCCACTGTGTCGCCTGCTGATAGTTGCTAAACTTGCTGTCGAACAAGTTGAGGTTTGTCTCTAACCTATCAAAGTTAGTTTTAAGGTTACCCACATCAGTCTTCAGTCCGCTCACATCGGTTTTAAGCTCATCGACATCCGCTCTTAGCAAGCCGAATCCGTCCGTTAGAATATCAAGTTTGCTTTCAATACGCGCCAGACTATCGTCGCTAGCCGGTGTCATGGACTTTCCCCTCCAGATACCTTTACCATTCTAATAGAATGCTGCCCAAGAAGCCGTTATGAGACTCAACTTCAAGTTCGCCGTTGTCAGCGATTTGCATATCGCTTTGCCACATACTATTTGGGATGCTCCACATCGGTTCCATTTGGTCGAAGTCAGTATTTCAGCTTTCGAGCAGATTCTAGATCAGCTAGTGTCCGATCGGCCAGATTTTCTACTGCTGCCCGGCGACTTGGTACAGCATGGCGAAAGAGAGAATCACGAGTGGTTGGCCAATCGACTAGCACAGTTGCCTTTTCCGGTGTATGTCGTACCGGGTAATCACGATGTCATTAGAAGAGAAGGCAGCTTACCGGGTGATGATCAGACAAAAGATAGAATTGCGCTGGCTGATTTTCCTAAGATCTATCAACCGTTTGGCTATACAGACGCTCAGCAGCTTCACTATCACCAGGAAATTTTGCCTGATGTTCATTTGATTGGGCTAAATTCTAACGCTTTTGATAATGCTGGAGAACAGATTGGCACGGGATTTATTGACGAAGAACAGTTCTCATGGCTGGATGCTCAGTTAGACAAGCTAGCCGGCAAGTTTGTGATGGTGATGGTTCATCACAACGTGCTGGAGCATTTGCCCAATCAGGCCAAGTCAAAACTAGGTCAGCGCTACATGATCAAAAATGCGCCAGAGCTAGTTTCTAGGCTGCAATCAGCGAAGGTGCCATTAGCCTTTACTGGACACCTGCATGTGCAAGATATTGCTAGCTCTGGCGACTTCTACGCGATCACCACAGGTTCGCTAGTCAGCTATCCCCACCCATATCGGCTGATGGCTGTCTCGACTAATGAACAGGGTCAGCGTCATCTAACGGTAGAAACCAGACGGATTGAATCTGTGACCAACTGGCCCACGTTACAGCAAACGTCCAAAGACTGGATGGGCGATCGCTCTTTTCCATTCATCCTACGCTTAATGACTGACCCGCCCCTTTCTCTATCACCACAGCAAGCACAAGACTATGCCCCTCATATCAGAGATTTCTGGGCGACGGTAGCAGCAGGAGATGCCTGGTTTAACTACGACAAACTGCCGGACAAAGTGCAAGAATATTTCCGACAGTTCAACGCTACTGGAGAAGATGGCAAAGAAAGATTTATAGATAACAATGCAGTATTGCCACTGAAGTAAGACAGCCTTGAAAGAAGGCCAGCTCAGGTACGACTAGCTCGCCTGAACCGCTACTCTGCTCTGCTGCTGTTGAGAGAGCTGATGTAGCGCCGTTGCTGCCTCAGGAGAAATTGCCCAGACCATGCCAGCCAGATTGCCAGTAGCCGTACTGTATCCCTGCTGGGCCGCTTGATAGTACCAATAGATAGCGGCAGATTCGTTGACTTCTACATTGCCAATACCTAGCTGATACATATTGCCGAGCATACACTGAGCTGTGGCATGGCCTGCTTGAGCTGACTCAATTAGCAGCGGCAGCGCCTTGGTAAACTGCTGAGTACGAAATTCTTTGATACCTGGAACAGACATAGTTAGGAAATCTCCGAGCTGTAGAAAGTTGAGCAGAGAGCTAGGCCAGCCTTGAAGGGTCTAGGTCCAATGAAGATCGTCTTAGAGACGAAGCAAAAGTAAATTCAAATATATAGTAGTACAAAAGAACTGATTGCGCGACTAATTTTGGGTAGCTGCTTGGAGGGCTAACGGTGCGGCTAATTGGATTTAGTGCTGTGTAGCGCTAGAAGTGACGTCTACAATTGAGTCAAGTTACTTTGTGGGAAGAGTTGCCTGCTGCCCTGTAACGGTTTTAGCCGACATGGATGTCCCAAGCAACTCTTCGAAAGCTATAGGTAGCTGAGGTGAAGCGGTTTTGGTAGGAAGATTGAAGTGAGCGGATCTTTGGTAGAGCAGTATCTAGCGCTGATTGATGGGATTGTGGAGCAGACGCTAAAGGGAAATGTGCGATCAAAAGAGCAGGTGCGATCGCAGCTAGAAGCGTCGGTTGAAACGGGCACAGGCGAAATCTTTGAGCGATCGCTAGGCACTCGCATCACTGAGATCGAAGCGCAGCTAGAAGGTTCGCTTAAAGCGCCGCGCATATTACGAGCGCTGAAGACGATTGCAGGTGAATGGCAAAAAGGCCAAGAAGATCGTCAGGCAGCGATCGCAATTCCGCTCGCTGCTGATCATCTGCGTCAGGCAGACGGCGGCGATCGCCCCGAAATCTTCATGAGCTTGATCGATCCCAACCAGCCAAACAACCTAAATCGAAAGCAGCTTAAGCAATTGGCCACAAGCTTCTCAGACGATGAAATGGCCCCTTGGCAACAGGGCATTCTATCTGGTCTGGCGAACTACGAACGCCTAGAGCCAGAGCTGGTGAGCTGGCTCTACACGTCTGCGGGTCAGCCTATAGGCTTTGGTGAACGCGCTCAAGGTGGCCCCTGGGCAACGTGGCAAAAGGCATCGACCGGGGTGCCAAAGCTTTTGTTTACTACACTGGCGCAAAACGACCCTGTTGATGCCATTACTCGCACGGCAGTAGATGTTGCTAGCTGGGTAGATTTAGCCGTGACCCTGCATTTTTTGCAGCGCAGTTTGATTGTCTGGTTTGATAAACAGCCCTACAGTGCCAAAGCTGGAAAGCAGCTTTCCTACAGCACGTCTCTTATTTTTGCAGCGATTTGGGGACGGCTATCTCAAGGCTTTGCTAGCGGCGGCAATTCATCTTATCGGGCGCTGGGCGATGGCTGCTTTCAGCTGATGCTACAGATTCTTAGGACATTCTCACAGCGTGACGATTTTCCACTTTATGGCGGTGTGTTTGCCTCTTTTTCAGGAGACTACTTACAAGATACGCTTGACTATTTCAGTGAGCCGCTGACCCAGGTGGAAGGCACCCAGGAAAAAGCGAGAATTCTGACGCTGCTGGGCTATTCAAGACAGATGCTAGGCCGCGCTGCTGAGGCCAAGTCTTTCTATGAGCAGGCGTTAGAAATTGCCCGCTCAGCGGGAGATTTGGTCTGCGAGACAGCCGATCTGTGTCACCTAGCGCGAAACGCAGTGCTAGAAAAAGACTATGAGCAAGGCGTCTCGATCGCTCAGCGAGCGTTGATTCTAGCGCGACAAAGGGGCGACAAAATAGGATCTGCGAATGCGCTGGTGAATCTGGGCTATGCCCAGGTGCTGCAAGCGCGGGCGAATGATGTCGGAGATACAGCGGTCTATGATAGTGCGATCGCCTACCTCAATCAGGGTCTAGAGCTGGCGATTAAACAGGGCGATTTTCAAAGTCAGGCGCTGGCTTACAACAGCTTGGGTATTGGCTATGTGATGTGCGATCGCCCGCAAGCCGGCCTCGATATCTTGACCAAGGGCGCAGAAGCTGTCAAAGGCTCTGGCAATATCTATCTTCAGGGGCTCTACACGCTTTACACTGCTGAGGCTCATCACGCGCTCAAACATGCAGACGAAGCTGTCTTCTACAGCGTTCTAGCCATGCACCTGCTCAACAGCATTGGCTCAGAAGAGTGGCGACAGGCGGCTGGGCTAGCCTCAGTTCTCCAAGGTCAACTAGGAGAAGAATCCTTTCAACAAACCCTAGAAAAATATCGCCGCCAGCTAACGCCAGTGATGAGTATGGAGGGCTACGAAGCGCTGGGCGTTCTGTTAGAAAAATACCGAGAACAATAGCAGCGTAGCCCTTTGACAGCGTGGTTTTTAAGTGAGTGGGTCGAACTTAACTAAGGATTAGCTATGGCACTCACACAGCGCGAGTTTGACCGCTCGCTCTGATGGGACAGGCGATTTAGAGCACTGATAATTGCCTGGAACGAAGCGATAACAATGCTTTTGTGAATGCCGATACCATAGCTGCTGCCTTGTTTAGTGACGATTTCAATCAGCGCGATCGCCTCGCCTTGACTGCCGCTACTCAGCGATCGCTCCTCATAGTGCCAGACCTCAATCTCCCCCAAGTCACTCAGAGCTTCTACCTGATTCAGCCCGCTTACAAACGCATCAATTGGGCCATCTCCTTGCCCCGTACTGACCTGCTCAGTCCCGTGATAAGCGAGATTAGCAACAATGCTCACCCGCTGGTCTGACGGCTGAGACGATCGATGCGAGAGATATTGCAGAGGCCCAGCAGCTTGAAGATATTCCTGACAAAAAACTTGCCAAATTGCCCGCGCCGTCATTTCCTTACCGCTGGCGTCCATTGCCTGCTGCACGACTGGGCTAAACTCTATTTGCAGCTTTCTAGGCAAAGAAAGGCCGTAGTCTCGCTCTAGCAAAAAAGCAATGCCGCCTTTGCCCGATTGACTATTGACCCGGACGACAGAGGCATAAGAGCGGCCCACATCAGCCGGGTCCATTGGCAGATAGGGCACAGACCAGATATCTTCAGAATCTCTCGCCGCGAAGCCTTTTTTGATAGCATCCTGATGAGAGCCAGAAAACGCAGTGAAAACAAGCTCACCTGCGTAGGGATGCCGAGGATGAACCGGTAGCTGAGTGCAGTCTTCTGCGACTCGAACAATGTCGTCGATACGAGAGAAATCTAAACCCGGAGAGATGCCTTGAGTATAGAGATTCATCGCTAGCGTCACGAGATCTACATTGCCGGTTCGCTCGCCGTTGCCAAACAAACAACCCTCCACTCGCTGTGCGCCTGCCATTTGACCTAGCTCAGCCGCAGCCACGCTACAGCCCCGGTCATTATGGGTGTGAACGCATAGAACAACCGCCTCGCGATGGTGCAGGTGGCGGTGCATCCATTCCACCTGATCGGCAAAGACATTAGGCGTAGAGACCTCTACGCTAGCAGGTAGGTTGATGATGGCCTTGGCTGCTGCCGTCGGTTGCCATATATCTAGAACAGCGTTGCAAATTTCTTTAGCGAAGGGCAGTTCTGTAGAAGTGAAAACTTCAGGAGAATATTGAAAGCGCCAGCTTGTTGTTGTTTGTTGAAGCGCTAGTCTTTTGATTAGTTCAGCGGCTTCAGTCGCCAATCGGATAGTACTTGGTTTATCTAGGTTGAAAACGACCTGGCGGAATGCCGGGGCGGTAGCGTTATAGACATGAACAATGACATTTTGAGCACCGCGTACAGCCTCAAAGGTTTGACAGATCAGCGGTTCGCGAGCAGGCGTTAGCACCTGAATAGTGACATCTGGTGGAATCAGGTTGTGGTCGATTAGATGGCGAGTGAAATCGAGTTCGGTTTGAGAGGCAGCAGGAAAGCCGATCTCGATTTCCTTGAAGCCGATATCAACTAAGGTGCGGAAAAGGCGGAGCTTACGGGCAATGTCCATCGGCTCTATCAATGCCTGATTACCGTCGCGTAGGTCGGTGCTGAGCCAGATGGGGGCTGTGGTGATAGTTTGGTTTGGCCAGGTGCGATCGCGCAAATCAATCGGTGTAAATGCAGCGTATTTAGCGGCGGGATTGTTCAACATTGTTGTTTCTGTATGACTTGGGGTGGTTTGTATTGTTGGATGTTCATCTTGCTATTTGGCATATTGATAAGATCAGGGCTGTCAGGGTGCCAGGGTTGAATCTGACAGCCCTGAGATAGTCGCAGGCAAAGGCGTGAGAGCGTAAAGGTTTTCATGAATAACTATGAGGTGAATGGAGAGGTGAAAGGATTCTTTGACTGCGAGTAATATGTCTCATCGACAGCCGCTTGAACTATAGCCGCTTGAACTATAGCCGCTTGAACTGTGTGAACACCTGAAACGCCTCAGTGAGCATTCCGTGTACAGCAAACGGTTGATTTTGGCTTAGAAAGAATACAGGAGAGACGCAGAAACAATCACAGCGCACTATGAAAGGTCTTTGTATCCATAGCTGTCAAAATATTTCTAGTAAGAAAAAGTAGTATTATGCGCGCCCGCGCAGCAGCAGCAGCCCAATTAGGCTGTAGCTGGAAACGTAGAGTGTGGTCTGCTGGGCGTACATTTTGTTTGAATGTCTAGCTTTTTTTAGTCTAGTTTCTTACTATGACTTCTGTGAATTTAGCCTGTAGGTTGATGGGTGTCAAGCAAAAGATGAGTGACTCTCTACAGATAACCGGGAATATAGCTGAGAGATGAAAGATAATCATTGATTAATGACTAGAGCTGGAACCACAAGCCGAGAGAATGCATAGAAAGTATATACTGTATATACTCAACGACTATAAAATGAATCTATGCGTACCCGAGTTTTTCAAAGCGGTAATTCACAGGCTGTTCGGATTCCTAAAGAGCTTCAGTTTGAGCAGTTGGATGCTGAGTACGAAATTGAACGTCAGGGCGATCGCTTAATTATCACGCCCGTAGGCACTCACCTTACCGATGCGATGGAGCTATTCTCAGCTTTTTCTGATGATTTTATGGCTGAGGGACGCCCAGAGCAAGGTACTCAGAAGCGAGTAACGCTATGAAATATATGCTCGACACGAACATCTGTCTCTATATTATGAAGCGACAGCCACCTGCCGTTGCTGAGCGGTTTGCTAACTGTCGTCAGGGGGATGTGGTTATCTCCGCAATCACGCTGGCTGAGTTGGAGTATGGCGTTTATAGAAGTAGCAGTGAAGTTACTCGGCAGCGAAATCGTCAGTCTCTAGATGCGTTAGTTAAACGTATTTTACCAGTTCCCTTTGAACAGGGAGCGGCTCGGGCGTATGCTCTAGTAAGGGCAGCAGCGCCAAAGAAGCAGCGAGACGCTTTAGATAAACTGATTGCTAGCCATGCAAAAAGTTTAAACCTAACGCTGGTAACGAACAATCTTAGTGACTTTCGCATTTATCCCAACCTTAATTTGGAAAACTGGGTAGAGGCTGTTTCGTAGGATTCATTACCTAGTCGAATGAGCAGCAGAATATGGCTAAACCTCAAAGACAGATTATTGCGCTAGGTGGTGGTGGCTTTTCTATGGAGCCAGATAATCTTTTGTTAGATCGCTACATCCTAGAACAATCTCCTCATCTAGCGCCAAAAGTTTGCTTTTTGCCCACAGCTAGCGGCGATAGCGATCGCTACATTACTCGATTCTACGATGCGTTTACTCGGCTAGACTGCAAGCCCTCTCATTTAAGTCTTTTTCGTCCGCCAGCAGAAGGGCCAGCCGCTTTCATCAAAGCGCAAGACATTATCTATGTAGGGGGCGGTAGCACGTTTAACCTGCTAGCGATTTGGCGCGCCTGGCAGCTAGAGGCTGTTCTGAGGCAGGTTTGGGAAAACGGGACTATTCTATGTGGCCTTAGTGCAGGCTCATTATGCTGGTTTGAAGAGGGTCTTTCGGATTCTGTAGTCCCAGGTCAGTATGCCAAGCTCAGCGCTTTGGGCTTTTTAGCAGGCAGTCATTGTCCTCATTACGATGGCGAAAGTGAAAGGCGACCTATCTACCAGCGGCGTATTAGAGAAGGCCACCTAGCTAGTGGCATAGCAGCCGATGATGGTGTGGCCTTGCACTATATCGAACGTGAGCTGTCAACGGTTGTAAGCTCGCGGCCAGTGGCAAAAGCCTATCGCGTCTATCTCAATAATCAAGAATTAAAAGAAGAGAGCGTTGTAACCCATTACCTTGGAAAAGCTATTTAGAGAAAAGTAGTTAAGTGAGAATGTTCGAATAAAAATAATGAGAATAGTGAATGTTATCCTCCAGTTTTCTAGATAGTCGTAATCTCTAGGTATCTCTTTTCTATCTTAAGTTTATTTTGAGCTAGAGAATTGAAATGAATGAAGTTACGTACTTTTTCTCTTATGCGAAACTTTTTTAGCAAAATTACAATTCTGTAATTAAGAGTCTAGGTAAATTCCGAGTTTTGACTCTACAATGAGCACAACAGTTACCTACGGTCCGAAAACAACGCTTATAGAAACGAGCCCTGCGTTGTTTGCCTGAAAAGGACTACGCGCTGACCTGAAAAAACTAAAACATTTGGTCCAATCTACATTTTTGCCCCCATTTTGAGGAGAACTATGCGTTTTTCTAAATTGACCGTGCCTTTCAACCGATTGGCAATCCTTGCAGCGGCCTTGATGATTCTACCTGTCGCTGTAGCCTGTGATACACCATCAGACGAAGTTTCAGAAGCGCCTACCGAGATGCCTGATGCCCCGGTATCTGGCACTGAAGCAACAGACGGAACAATTGTGGATGTTGCTGTTGACAGTGGCTCCTTTAGCACGCTGATCGCTGCTGTTCAGGCCGCTGGGCTTGAAGAAGCTCTTAGTAGCGAAGGTCCTTTCACTGTTTTTGCTCCTACGGACGAAGCGTTTGATGCTTTACCACCCGGCGCTCTAGATGAGCTGCTCTTGCCTGAAAACAAAGGTGCTTTGACTCAGGTACTGGCTTACCACGTCGTTCCCGGCGCAATTACTTCTGATCAAATTCAGACCGGAACAGTCACTAGTATTGAGGAAAGTGACTTAGATCTGGTTGCTGACGATATGGGTGTCACAGTCAATGGCGCTAACGTTGTCAGCCCAGATATGGTCACTAGCAACGGCGTTATTCACGCTATTGATGCTGTGCTTTTGCCTCCTTCTTTGACGGGCGCGCCACCTGCTGAAGAGATGCCTGGCGAAGTAGCGCCGCCTGTTGAGGGAGTTCCTCCGGTCGAGGAGATGCCTGGCGAAGTAGCGCCGCCTGTTGAGGCAATTCCTCCTGCTGGAGCCCCTGAGTAGAAACCAGCTTTGTTGTCGATAGCGAATGGCTGAATGTATGCTGCCTGTAAAAGGGCTGTAGCAACAGTAAGTCGCTATCGAGTAGGTCGCTGAGCACTCAGCTTGATTAGGTCAAAGGCTGCAGCCTTCGGTATCGAGGTTGTAGCCTTCTTTTTGAGTATGCATCCGCGCATTTATGACGTATCTTTCAACAAGAGCACTCTATGCGTGAATGTCAACTGACTAGCTCTTTGAACCAATCGTCATTCCAAATCTCTTCAAAGATCTCATCGGCGAGGGCTTCTTGCTTGTAGCTAGGCTCTAGGCGGACTGCCTGCTGGAGATTTTCTAAAGCGAGATCGTTTTCTCTTTGTAGCGCATAGCAGAGTGCTCGGTTGTAATACGCCTTAGCGTAGTTTGGATTGGTTGCGATCGCCTTATCAAAACTCTTCAGCGCATCGAGATCTCTCCCTAGCCGCATCAGCACATAGCCGCGATTGTCCCAAGCTTTGGCTAATTTAGGATTGAACCTCGTTGCTTTTTCAAAAGAGGCCACGGCTTCTTCGTATCGTTCTAGCTCAGTTAGCGCCAGTCCTCGGTTGAGCCAGGCGACGGCATCATTCGCCTGCAGCGTCACCGCCTGATCAAAAGATTCAAAGGCTTTGTCATGAGCCTGTAATATGCCGAAGGCAACGCCTCGATTGACCCAGGCTTCGTGATAGTCGGGGTTGATATCTAGGGCGCGATCAAAAGCTGCGATCGCCTCTTCTCTTTTCCGTAGCCGGCTCAATACCATACCTTTGTTCAACCAGGCTTTGGCGTCGATAGGATCTCGCTCTATCACCTGTTCAAACGCTTCTAGGGCGGCTTGATACTGTCGTAATTCTCGCAGTAATCGTCCTTTCTGGTACCAGGCGTCGTTGTTATTAGGTGCCAGTTTAGTGACTTCGTTGAGCGCTGCCAAAGCGTCTTCTTTTCTATCTAACTCCAGCAGCGCTTTACTTCGGCTAAACCATAGATCCGCGTTAGATGGCTGCACGTCTAATGCGCGCTCATAGGCAGCTAGGGCTGCTTCATACTGTTCATTTGCTAACTGTTTATCGCCTGCTTCAATAAACTCGTCTGCAGTTAGAAACAGCTCAGGGCGATTGCCTTGCAGCCGGTTCATTTGCTCTGTCAGCTCGCCGAGCTGCTTTTGCGAACTGCTCATAAACGAGTCAGCGATATAGTCAGGGGCTACTCTGCCTAGCTCCTTCATAATCTGCTGCTTCTCGCTTTCAGCTTCTGCCTGTAGCTTGCTTAGCTTGGCTTGAATATCTTCTTTTACCTTAACAATCTCTTCAACAGCCTGTGACTGCTTGGCATTCATGCCGCTCTGTAGGGCTTCTAGATTTTCACTAAATTTCTCTTCTATCTGACCTAGTCTCCCTTGGGCAGACTGCTGCCGATCGGCAGCGGCTTCAGCTAGTTCACCGATTTGTTCACCGAGTCTAGCATCGAAGCTGTTGAGCTTGCTGAGGATAACATCGCGCCTGCCAAAGACGGCATTGCGAACGCCGGAAAGTTCGCCATTAAAACTGTTCTCTATTTCTAAGAGCGATCGCATTAACTGTTCTTTCTCACTGCTGATACCTGACTGCAGCGCGTCCATTTCCTGAGTAAATTCTGTCTGCAGCTGCTGGACGATCTCAAGTGTTTGACTGCGCTCTTCGCCCAGATCGGCTTGTAGGTCAGTGAGCTGATTGGCAAAGGTACGAGCAGTTTCAGAGAGTTCGGTATATAGCTGCGATTTACGAGTATCTAGATCGCCGCTCATGTTAGCGAGCTGAGCCCGAAAGCCGTCGGCAGTAGACTGCAGTTGCATGATTGTGTGCTTGCGCTCTTCACTGACGCCTGATTGCAGCTCTGATATCTGAGCTTGAAAATCGTTGGCAATCCGGTCCATATCGCCAAGCAAAGTGCCCTTGCGCCCCTCTACATCGGCTTTGAGCGTAGCGAACTGAGTGAGAAAACCATCGGCAGACTGCCGGAAGCTTTGCATCATGTCAGATTTACGCGCTTCTACTTCACTGCGGATATTGTTAAACTGCTGCTGCAACTCTTCGGTAGAGCGTTGAATATTTTGCAGGGCCAGATCTTTGTGCCCAAGTGCGCTGGCCTGAATCTCTTCTAAGCTTTCGGCTACGCTAGTTTCAGAGGTCTTGAGCTGTTCTATAGAAAGATCTCGCTGCTCTTCTATTTTAGCTTTGGCCGCCGCTTCTACTTCCGAGAGCTTGGGCCCAAAATCGCTGCTGGCCTGGCTTAGCGCCGCTAGTATGCGATCTTGCTCTGCTAGGGTTTGGGCCTGCACGCTACCCATCTGGTCAGATAGAACAGATTCCTTGCGGTCGAGTTCATCAAAGAAAGCGGTTTTGCGGCGCTGGGTTTCTTCTTTGATCACGCCGACATGGCGAGAAAATTCGGCTTCGGAGGTGGTAAAGCGTTGCAGAATGCGCTGGCCTTCGACTTCGGCTTCGGTTCGTAGGTCTGCCAATCGCTGTTTGGCCTGATTTTGCAGGGCGATCGCCGCCTCGTCAAAATCTGTTGCTGTCGATTCTAGCTTGCTATTGATATCTTCTAGCTGCTTTTCCCAGTTTTTAGCAGTTTGCGCCTTGAAAGTATCTAGCTCTTCGACTAGGGCATACAAAATGTCTCTTTGTTCAGCAATTTCCCGCTGAAAGTTGCTGGAGCGACCCTGTAGCTCGCCTGAGAGATCGTCTGCCTCCGATAGAACGCGGTTGAGGCTACGGGTGGCATTGTGTACCTTATTTTCTAGCTCGGTCATCTCGTTGAGCTGAGTGCGAACAACGGTGGCCACTTCGTTAACAACCGATCGCCGCAGCAGCCACAGCGTCAGCACACCGCCTCCTAGCACAATCACCAATGCGCCGATGGTAATCGAAAGTAGCGTATAGGCGCGGTTGAGGGTGTCTTCTGCGTCGCGCTGCTGCTCAAGGGTGAGCGGACTGACGGGCTGCCCGGTTAGCGGCTCAGTTGGCGGTTCAATTGGCGGTTCAACGGCGGGCGTATCAGGCGCTGTCGGGGCGGTTTGAGCGTAGAGGGGCTGGGATGCGATCGCCCAGAAACCCGGCGCGATGCCAGCCAGCAATAGCCAACCGACTAGCCAACGACTACTCAATATCATCAACTGTCCTATTTTTTGATTCCCCTGCATGGGTGACCTCTGATGGACTAAGCCAATAGCTGGCTGGCTTCTGATTTACCTGTCGAGCTTGCTAGTCGCGGTGTTCACTAGCATCTTACCTGAATCGTCAGGGTAGCAGATTCTTTGAGCGCTGTATCTAATTCCGCGACCTGCTGGTGCGGTGTCTGATTTCTGTAAGGGAGCACACCCCAAACCCGCTACAATTGTCGCAAATAGCCGTTATCCAAACGCTTTTCCATGGCAGATGTCTCCATCGCCCAGCACTACCATCAACGGACAAAATATCACCCCGAAACGCTCGCGGCCCAAAGCCAAAGTGGGGGCTTAGACTGGTCGCAACAGCCTATTCCCTACAAAGATTATAAGATCGGCCACAGCGTTGATCTAAAGCCTTATTTAGAAGAGCATCCCCCCGCAGAGCAGACGCCGGGGACAGGGTCTGTGACCGGGGCTCAGCCTACCTCTGAGGTCTGGCGCTGGTGGCGAAGGCTCTCTCGGCTGCTAATCGATAGCTATGGCCTTACGGCAAAAGTAATGACCTTTTCCGGCGAGGCGATGTATCTGCGCTCTGCGCCTTCTGCCGGAGGGCTCTATCCCGCCGAGCTGTATCTGGTCTCTAGAGGAACCTCGCTGCTGCCTGCCGGACTGTACAATTATCAGGTTCGCACGCACTCTTTGTGGCGATTTTGGGACGATCATCCCTGGCAGGATTTGCAGGCTGCCTGCTTCTGGCACCCCTCGCTAGAGACGACGCAGCTAGCGCTAGTAGTCACGACTATTTTTCAGCGGTCGGCCTGGCGCTACCGTGACCGGGCCTATCGTCGGGTGTTTCTCGACGCAGGCCATCTGCTAGGAAATTTGGAAGTTGCGGGTGCCCTCTGCGACTATCGACCGCATTTGATTGGTGGCTTCGCCGACGAGCGGCTAAATCAATTGCTGTATTTGAACAGTGAAGAAGAAAGCGCGATCGCCCTGCTAGCCCTAGCCGATCTTTTCGAGATAGAACAAAACCTACCGCCCGCTCGCAGTGCCCTTCCCAGTCCTATCCACACGGATATTGCCGCGCTCCCCGATGGCCAACTGCTAGGCTATCTACATCAGAACACCCTGATTTCTGTTGATTCTGGCTTTGGACAGCAGCAGCAAAAAGATCTAGATACGCCCGTTCTACCAGTCGGATCTGCTTCCGCCGCCGCTGCCATAGATACTGCGCTTGCCGATGCAGAAAATTTAGACAAATCTGATGCCAAAGCGCCGGAACAACCAGACAACGATGAGTCTACTGATGCCCAACCATCTGGCAAAAGTCCGTCTGCCGATAAGTACAACTTTCCATTTGGCATTGCGGCTTCGACGAAGACACTGCCGATTATCTGGGGCGATCGTCTAGGCGATCTAGAGCAAACTTTACTCACCCGGCGCTCTACTCGCCGCTATGCTCGGGCTCCTTTGCAAAAGGCTGACCTCTTTGCCCTGCTCGACTTTACCTATCACCCAGAGCACTACCAGCCACAAGAATTTGACGCCCATCCCGATTACTTTGACTTAAGCTTGATCGAAACCTTCGTGGCGATCTCCAATGTAGATGGATTAGAATCTGGCTGCTACTACTACGCCCCTCAAGCTGAAGAGCTGCGCCAAATCCGCTTTAATCAGTTTCACAAAGACCTTCACTTCCTTTGCCTGGGGCAAGATCTTGGCAGAGATGCCGGGGCGGTAATTTTTCATACGGCAGATCTAGAGCAAGCGATCGCCAAGTATGGGGATAGGGTCTATCGCTATCTGCATATGGACGCTGGACACCTTGGCCAAAGGCTGAATCTAGCGGCTACTCGTAGAGGTATTGGCGTCAGCGGTATTGCCGGATTCTTTGACGATCAGGTCAATGAACTGCTGAGCATTCCAGCAGAAGAAGCAGTTCTATACATCACCACCGTAGGCAAAAAGCCGAGTCGATAGGCATTATTCGATGGCACCCATGTCTCTAACGGTTCGTGCGATCGCCGAAATATCCTCGTCGCCATAGCCTTGTGCCATTAGCCCTGTCTCTATCTGTTCTACATAGGCCGCCATCGGTAGCGGCAGACCCAACTCGCGCGCCGCTGCTAGGGCAATTTCCAAATCCTTCTGATGCAGCCGCACCCGAAAGCCCAGGGGGTACTCATTGTCGATCATATTGCTAGAACGGTTCGTCAGCCCCCAAGAGCCTGCCGCGCCGCTGCCTACTGCCTGAACGACTTTCTCCATATTCAAACCAGCTTTTAGGCCCAGCGCCATGCCTTCGGCTACAGACCAATAGGTGCCAGCCACGATGATCTGATTGATAGCTTTAGTCGTTTGACCTGCGCCAATCGCACCGACGTGCGTAATTGTGCTGCCCATCGTTGATAGAACGGGTCTGGCCCTTTCGACGTCTGCCGCTTCGCCGCCGATCATAATTGAGAGCGTTCCTTTCTGAGCGCCTTCTGAGCCACCAGAAACAGGCGCATCTAGCATACGGATATTTTTCTGGGCAAGCCGCGCCGCAATCTCACGGGTGGTGCTAGGGCTGATTGTGGACATATCAATGACCAAAGCACCGGCCTGTGCGCCTTCGATGATGCCGGATTCTTCGAGGATAACGGCTTCTACATCAGGCGTGTCACTGACGCAGGTGATGACAATATCGGCACTAGCAGCAGCGGCCTGAGGGGTAGGGGCCGCGATCGCACCGGCTTCTACCAAAGGCTGCTCCTTAGCACGGGTGCGATTATGTACCGTCACCGAATAACCTGCCTTCAGCAGATTCAACACCATCGGCGCGCCCATCGTGCCGAGTCCTACAAATGCAATGTTCATCAGCTCTATACGTAGTAAAGCAGCAAGTTAGATAGGGTACGAACGAACAGACATTAGCTGTCACAAACTATCACAAGCTTGTGGATGTACGCTCTCAAAAGCAGATTAACGTCTATGTGTGCTTACCTGCCACTTAAGCCGTTGGCAGATACACAAAATCCCCAGCCAAGGGCTAGGGACTCTGTCGATACAAAGATATTTTTGTAAACCTAGATTCGGAGAGGCCGCTGAACTAATAAGCGATTTGATCAACGGAATAGTTGAACAAGCAGCCGGTCAAACAAACAGCCTCATGCTTCAAAAAGCTCATGCTTCAAAAAGATAGAGAGTTACTCAGCCGCGCAAGGGTCAGCCGCGCAAGGGTCAGCCGCACAGGGGTCAGCCGCGCAAGGATCAACTTCCACATCTTCGACTGGATCAGTTTCAACCGTTGTATCAGGTGTACAGCTAGCAAGCGTACCAAGACCGAGAACAGAAGCAGCAGCAACAGCCGCTAGGTATTGAACTTTCATTTTGAACTCCTAATAAGGTAAATAGTAAATTGTTTTGAATTGCAACGAACTGGCTCAGTAGAGATTAATCTCATAAGAGCAGTATGTTCTATCTATCGATCTAAAAACTGAGAAAGTGCTGAGCGTAGTACGAGCGCGAGCAGAGAGCTAAATTAATAACTTGTATCTTTACCGCTTAAACTGCTTCGCATAGACTGAACCGCTTCGCATAGACTGTGAAAGGCTATCGTGGTTGCCTTTCACTAGCTATTCGACAGTCTCTTCTACGTCCTCAGCCGCGTCATCAACAGCCTCGTCCGTTGTCTCAGCCGCATCATTAACAGCCTCACCAGCATCATCGATGGCTTCGTCTGTTGCATCTACAGCATCATCAACGGCTTCGTCTGTTGCTTCACCAGCATCATTAACAGCTTCGGGAACATCGGTATTACAGCCACTCAATGTGGTTAGACCGAGCATAGAAGCAGCCACTAAAGCTATCAGATACTTAAATCTCATTGCTGTAATTTCTCCTGTTTTCACAAAACTCTGATTAACGCAGTTCTAACTTGCAAAATCCTATCAGCGTTGGCCAACATTAAGTTGTTGACGCTACCGTTGGTTATTGCAGAAACAGTTTCACCGCGATATCCACAAAGTTAATTCTTGTTGCTGTAGGTGTCAAGTCACTAAACAATGACGAAAATCCCAGAACCTTTTGTCTGAGGCACTCGAAGAGAATTATTACTCTTTAGTCATTTTTAGTTGTTCTCTTAGCGCTGTCATTCAGGAGATTTCTCTCCCAACCCTGTTGTAGAAGACCTTTTTTGAGATAGAGATCCAGCCTTTTGTCTCGTTTCTCTGCTTGTTCTTCTTTTACTTGTCTTTCTTTGCGGCTTTTCTCTTCTTTCGTCTTTGTCTGCTGAGCGTACTGCCAAAGGCATCACTAATAGAGTGACTAATCGACCCAATCTCTAATCCAACAACAACGGCTAACCATTCAGACAAATATTTTCTGAACAGCAGACGAAAGGGTTCTCTTATGGTTTGCCAGGTGAGCTGAGCGTCCCAGAGCACATTCAGTAGGCTCATGCCGACAACCGTAAACAGTGACAGCCACGCTGCTAGGTAAACGACTCGCAGGGCAGTGCCGATGATTGGCCCGTGGGAAAGCCGTGAGCGATGCTTGATCGCGATCTGATAGGGCAGCCATATCCAGCGCAGTGGTCCCCATCGAACGTATTGAATAGAACGGATGTCTAAATCAGGACCAAGCATAAAGCCACCCACTAAAAAAGCAAGTGAAACGATAACCGTGAGTGGCAGACTGTAGGTGAATCCAAAGGCACTGATAGTCACAAAGGGTAAGCACCAAAGCGTAATCCGATCGTGAGTGCGGCCTGCTGGCATGGTGGACAACCAAATAGATGGGTGGATGCACCATCTAGTAATACAAATGAATTGATCGCTGTCAAGTGAAGGTGAAGTAGGGGGTGGGGAATAGGGAGCGAAAGCTGTCAGAAATTTTCTTGGCAATTATGATCCACGAGCTGTTATTATCTAAATCCTGATGCGTGGTCATACCGCATTAGCTTCGGGCGATTAGCTCAGTTGGTAGAGCGCCTCCCTTACAAGGAGGATGTCACAGGTTCGAGTCCTGTATCGCCCATATGTTTTAGCCCCACATGTTTTAGCTATGTACCACCAAGGCTCGTCTGCTGATGTACTAGCAGACAGGCAATACGGATTCTGAGCCGCTGACGGTTGTAATCTTCTGCTTCATGCTCTCTACGCAAAGGGTTATACAAAGAATTCTGATATCACGGCTAATCCGTTGGACTCGCCTGGACTGCGTTTGGATGAGTCACCGGACTTCGGCTCCGCTCAGTCCTCGGGAGCTACTTCTACTCGATCGCGTATCTTCATCAGCTATTTTTGCTGGTGCGGTTGGCCTATCGGCAGCAGTTTCAGTATCCACTGGGTGAGCATTTGAACCCGCTGAACTGGGTGGTCTAGACGGATGAGTCGGATACGGCGGGTTTGATTGGGGAGCTTTTGAGGGCGATCGCAGGTGACAGAGCTGGATGGACGACATGGGTCACTATTTCATCCAAGACGTCATTAACCAAGCCTGTGATCGCCTCACCCGAAACCTCACTGCCTAACGCTCGATAGCTTCGTGTAATACGCACAGACCAAAGCCCCGTCTTACTATCGATGCACTTAAAACGCAGCGATGGATGAAAAGGATTTTCTTTCCAGAGGCGATACGCTTTTCCTGCTGACTTTCTGACCGGATCTTTCAGATTTTGATAGGCATCTCAAAACGATGGAAGTGTGGCAGACTTCATAGCTGCTCGTAGTTCATCGGCGTTGATTTTCCTTCGGCGATTGCCTGCTTTGCAGCCTGCGCCGATGCGATCAAATGGTCATGTGTAAGCTCAAAAGAGGATTCCCATCTCTTCTCGTCCTCTAAGTCGGCAATGAATTCACGAACATACTCAACGACTTTCTCTTGTAGGGCACTCGGCAACGACTCAACCATTGTCACAATCGTCGTAATCGAAGGAGAAGACATAGGATGCTAAGACTGATAGTACATCTAATATTCGAACACAGATAACTGTATTGCCTGTCATCATTGTACGTACATAGCCTTCACCGCCTCAATTCGTCAAAGCCCAAAACCTGAACCGACACAGGTACAATTCACGGTTGTCGCCTTTTGGTTTCAGATGATGTTCTGCTGCACTGCGACGACGATTGTGTAAAATTCTGCGGCTGAGCGGCTAAAGCTTCATGCCTACCTACTCCTGACGTTCTTTATGTTGTGAAGTCAGAAATCCATTAGCAAGACATAAGAACTAGGCGTAAGGTAGATAGGCGGCGCGTAGCCGCATTCACAGGTTGCTCGCTAGCAGACCGCCTATCACAAATGCGAGAAAGTACACATGCCCTTTCAGTCTTCACGTGGTGATTCACCAGGTGATAAGCCCAAGCTGCCGCTGCAGTTTTGGATAGTTGCTTCGATCGCGTTCATTAATTCTGTTAGCTTCACTGTCATCATTCCGACGTTGTATCCCTACGCTATGCAGTTCGGGCTGAGCGATTTTGAGGCAAGTCTGCTAACGACGGCATATTCACTATCGCAGTTTGTCGGAACGCCGATTCTAGGACAGCTCTCTGATCGGTTGGGACGTAGGCCGCTGCTAGTGATCAGCTTATTGGGCACCGTGATTTCTAACTTGCTGGCGGCGATCGCAGGTGTTCCTTGGCTACTGTTTGCCGCTCGCATTTTCGACGGACTCACAGGCGGCAATAACTCTGTGGCTCAAGCTGTCGTTAGCGATATCACCACCCCCGAGCAGCGAACTCAGGCATTTGGTATCTACAGCGGATTGTTTCGTCTAGGCTTTGTTGCGGGTCCGCCGTTGAGTTACGTGGCGCAGCTAGTACCGCCTGTTCGAGTTGGCCAGTTGGCGGTGTCGTCTTTAGGCATGAGTTTTCTGGTATCGGCAGCGATCGCCTTAGTCGCCGCCATCCTATGTTTCTTTTTCCTAGACGAAACTCAGGCTAATCATCAAAAAGTCAGTCAGTTAGATAGCTCAGCAGCTACAAAGTCAGTATCAAAAAATAGAGTCGCCAAGAAGTTCAACTTCGCTAGCCTTTTCACGGCGCTAGCTCGCCCGGTTGTGGGTCGCATCTTGCTGATGACTTTTCTCAACGGGGCGACCTTTACGATCTTTACCTTTGCGTTCCAGCCATTTTTTATCAATGTGCTTGGACAAGATGCTAGGAATTTGGCGATCGCATTTGTCGCCTTCGGCATTCTGGCCTTTGCCTCTCAGGTGTTCGCCCTAGAACCTTTACGCAAACGCTTTAGCATTGTCAACGTGCTTGTGGGTGCGCTGATTGCCCGAGGTGTTTTATTTTTACTGATGCCTGCTTTGCCTAATATCGTGGCTTTCTCTGTGCTACTGGGTTGCTTTGGTTTGGTAAATGCATTCCCGATGCCGCTAATAGACTCGATTCTATCGACGCGCAGCGATCAGTCAGAGCAAGGCGAAGTGCTCGGTCTTAATGCGTCGTACTTGAGTATCTCTAACGCTATCGGGCCTGCCATTTCTGGGCTGCTAGTCACTGCTTTTGGCTATTCGTTTCCCTTTTGGGTCGCAGGCGCGCTGACAGTGATGGTGGCAGGGTTTGCGCTGACCCTTAAACAGCCAGAAGCAGAAGCTAGCTAGACAGGCGTAGAGATGTAGAAACTCGCTCGCTGCCACGAGAAGGCGCTGCTAAGTTCAAGCTAAGTCTCTTCCAAGCGACAGTCACGTCCATATCCGTTCCTGCCTGAGTCTCTGCTGGCACGTTGAGGTGATCGCACAGTCCCAGATACTTTGCTTGCAGCGGCTGCCACTGTTTCCACAAGTCCAATCTCGATGATTGGAATGCTTCGTAAAGGGTTGGCAGCTTGTCAGTCCACTTTGGGCCTAGTTCATCGGCTAGAAATTCGCTGACCACTAGCTGGTCTTGGATCTGACCTAAAACGCTTTGTAGCGATCGCAGCTCTCTAATCTGAGCTGCATAGTGAATGCCGTATAAGCCTCGGAAGAACTCGGCTTGATAGCGAACGCCTTTGATCTGCTTACGCAGGTCGTGAAGCTGCTCGCCATGCTGATCTAGCTGCTGATTTAGCTGACCCAGCGAGATTGGTTTGAGAATGTATCGCTGCGAACTGCCCGCTTTTTTAGCGTTCTTGTCAGTTGCTTTGGTCGCCACCTCCCAACCGGGGTGCTGTAAGAGATGGGCGAGCGGTTTGATCATCTTTCTAATGGCGCTACTGGCCGCTGGCCGCTGTGCTACCGGGCTGAACTTAGGCTGCTTGGTCCAGCCTTTGCACTGCTTTACTAGCCGCTTGTAAGTAGCGCTATTAAGGGCGGTGTCCATGCGGGCAAACTGCTTTTTTCGTCGCTTTTTTAGTACCTTTAGCAAAGACTGAATCACCTTTTTTTCCTTCTTGCTAAAGGCGTGGCTCGGCGCTGCGATCGCGTCAGCTTTTTCTCGTTTATTGACCTTTTTCTTGGCTTTGCGATCGCTAGCCGCCTCTAGCAATTGCCCAAACCACTGCTGCATCACATCAATATCGCGCACTTTGCCCAGTGCCTTAGTCAGCTTAGCGACTGAGCGCGACAGGGCAATGGGGGTAGTACCCTCTATTTCTACCGTGTCAGAAAACAGCAGCAGTGCTGATCGCAGCAGCCGAGTCGCAATCCGCATCTGGTGCAAATTTTCAGGATCGGTATCGGATAGGACAGGCGATCGCAGCTTAAATACCTGCTTCGACTGCTTACGAATTGTTTGGTAGGCATAGCCGCCGATGAGTTCTCTATCCCTGGCTATCTGGGACTCAGTCATTAGGCCGGATGTGCTCTGTTTGGTGATGTCGTTCATAAGGTTCTATGTTCAGCCACTGACGCCGGTTTTCTCTCTTCTGCCGACTTTTATGTGCTGGCTTTTATGTTGATTTAGCTGAACCGATTCAGTAAGATTTTTGTTCAGTAGGAGTGCTGTGGTCACTGTCTCTAATGCTACTAACGCGCCCCGGCAGTCTTTAAAACCTAGAAGCTTCTCTTAATCTTTAAAGATTGACTTTAGTAACCACGTTGCTGACCAGCTCCTAAGCAGCTTATTAACCGAATCTTAATCTTATGATAGTTCCCACTTTCTGAGCTTTCCTTTGAGCTTTCTACAGTGGCTCAGCTACGGTTGCTCTGATGCAAAACTCATTCTGGATTACTTGCGATTGAGGATAGAAATTGG
>NZ_JADEXO010000041.1 GCF_015207105.1 cf. Phormidesmis sp. LEGE 11477 | reverse complement strand
TATTCAACCCCTGTCCGCCCACTGGATGACAGCAGTGAGCAGCATCGCCAATCAACGCCATACCTGGCTGCACATAGTGCTTACTTTGCATCAGCTGCACTGGAAACATCACTGGCTGGTTGACTAGTCGTAGCTGGCCCATCTGATCGCCATAGCGGGCCGACAGCTCCTGCATGAACTGGTCTTTGGGTAGAGCTAGCATTGCTTTCGCTTCGGCGTGCGGCGCGGTCCAAACAATCTGACAGCGGTTGTGGGGCAAAGGCAAAATGGCAAAAGGTCCACTGGGCCAGAACTTTTCGTACGCCGTATTCTCATGCGACTGTTCGGGTTCAAGCACAGCAGTGATGCAAGACTGCCAGTACTTCCAGCCAAAGGTTTCGATCTGGGCGCGATCGCGTACCCCTGATCTAGCCCCGTCCGCTCCTACGACTAGCTGCGTGCGAAACTCATAGCACCGAGCATTCTGTTCTACGGTTAGCGTTGTTTTACCGTCCGTAGACTGACTAGAACTTGACGGCCTAGACCTTGGACTAGCCATAGAAGGCAAAACTGTGGCAGGTAGACTCTCAGAAGGCGTATCGGTCTGTGCCAATACCTGAGCCTCACACCAATAGTCGATATTGTCTGCCGCCATCACTGCCGACTGTAGCGCCGCCATCAGCACCGTGTGCTCAGCCGAGTAATAGACTGCCTCTCGCTTAGCGTGCTTGGCACCATGTTCAGGGCGAAAGGTAATCGCCTTGCGATAGTCAGCGTCTGAGAGCTTCACTCGCGCAAAAGGCGTTAGCTGCGGACCTACTCTCTCCCATAGTCCTAATCCTTCTAGGATTTTGGCCGACACGGGTGAAAAGGCATAAGCCCTTTGTCTACCTGCTGCCTGCTTTGCTGTTTGCGCTTCGATCACTGCGACTCTCAACCCGGTATCACGCAATCCACAGGCAAAGACCAGTCCTACAATGCCGCCGCCGACTACCGCCACATCATAGTGCTTGACCTCATAGGGCTTGGCTTCATAGGGCTCGACTTCGGGTAATGTTCTATCAGCAGCGGGGGTGTTCAAAGGAACAGGACTGGCAGAGGCGGCTTGATATGCAGGAAGTGAGCTATGAGCTGCGTGAGCGGACATAAGGTGACATCAAGTTACATGCCTTTACATTGTCGCGTGTGAATCATGATTCATCAACCTATGGAACATCAGATTCGCTGCTTTCAGCTCGGATCCTCTGAGTTTAAGTTTCCTGAGTTCAAGTTTTCTGAGCCTAACGTAGGCTAATCAGCATCAGCCAGCGGCTCTCATTATCTGGTCTACCTGTGCAAACAGGGTTGCTCTGGTGGCGGTGTTGTTGAGGACATAATCCGCCCTTTCGCACTTTTGTTCTAAGTCCATTTGAGCCTTGATTCTAGCGGTGGCGGCGGCGGCGGAAAGCTGATTGCGCTGCATCAACCGTTGCATCTGCTGATCGAGGTGACAATACACGACCCAGGTCTCAGTCACCAGGTGGGTTAAATCTGCTTCAAATAGTAAGGGAATTGAATAAACCAGGGTCTGGGTGGGTGAAAACGTTTTTGTTGCTTTGGTAAATTGCGATCGCACAAACGGATGAATTGCTGCTTCTAGCCACCGCTTTTCAGCATCATCTTGAAAAATGATGCTACCCAACTGCTTTCGATCGAGCGAACCATCAGATAACAGAATATCTAAGCCATAGCGGTGGGCGATCGCAGCCAAAATCTCGCTTCCCTTCTCCACCGCCTGCCGCGCATATATATCTGCATCCAAGATCGGCAGATCGTACTCACTTGCCAGATAAGTAGATACCGTACTCTTGCCCGTGGCAATTCCACCTGTCAGGCCAATGATTCGCCGATCTGGTTTCACTAAGCTTCTACTAACACCAAGCTCCCACTAATTCTGTTACTTTATCTTGCTGTTGTTTTACTTGCTATGGCTTTGTCCTGCTATGGCTCTACTTCGTGTCACTTTACCTTCTGTTGCTTCGCCCAGGATTCCAACCCTGCCGTCAGACCCGACAACGTATATTCCTGCGCCTCCAAAGTGACCTCGCCAAGCAGTTCCTGGCACTCTCTAGATGTTTGGGGGCCGATAGATGCGATCGCCACTCCCTCAATTTGATTTAGCCACCCGTCGCCAAACGTTCCTTCCATTAGCTGGGCAAAATGTCGCACCGTCTTAGAACTAGCAAACGTGATCGCATCGACTGAGCCGTTTTCTAACACTAGCTTCGCCGCTGGCGGAATACTTTCGGGGCAGGCCGATTCATACGCCGCCACCTCAGTCATAACAGCGCCTTTTGCCGTCATCCGCTTCACTAACACATCTCTTCCACCCTTCTCCACCCGAGGAAACAACAGCTTTTTGTCAGTAGGATCTTCAGGAAAATGTTCAATCAAAGCATCCGCTACAAAGCTCGGTGGAATAAAATCAGCGATTAGGCCTCTTTGCTGTAAAAACCCATTGGTTTTCTTGCCGACAACGGCGATCTTTAGATGCGCGAGCGATCGCAAATCTTTTTGATGATGCAGCAGGCGATCGAGAAAGTAGTTGACTGCATTGGGTGAGGTCAAAATTAGCCAGTCAAAGGTATGTAAGGCGGCGATCGCACTATCTATTCCTTTCCAACTCTCAGGCTCCCGAATTTCTAGAGCGGGCAAATCGATCACCTGCGCTCCCTTTTCGCTCAGCATCTGGTTAAACTGGCTGGCCTGACTGGTGGCTCTAGTCACCAAGATTGTCTTACCAGATAGCGGCTTGGATTTGGCCAGCGGTGGCTTCAGATACTGCCGTAGTGCAACCACTTCACCCACCACAATGATGCAAGGCGAAAGTTTGGCACCGCCAACAATCTGCCCGATGCTTAGCAGCGTACCTTGCCAGATCTGCTGCTGCGGTTGGCCTGCCCAGCGAATAATCGCGATCGGCGTTTCAGGACGTTTTTGCTGTGTGAGTAGGCGATCACAAATCGCTTTTAGCTGTCGGCCCCCCATCAGAAAGACGACAGTTTGCAGGTGTGCGATCGCCCCCCAGCTCAACGCATCTAGATCATGCGCGGTGAACGTCCCGAACCCTCGGCTCAGCACCGGATCAGTTAGCGGAATACTGGCCAGCAGCGGCGCAACTAGAGCCGAAGATAAGCCCGGCACCACTTCAAACTCACAGCTCGCTGCCTTCAGTGCCTGAATCTCTGCCGCTGCCCGCCCGAACACAAACGGATCGCCAGCCTTTAGCCGCACCACCTGCTTGCCTGCTTGGCTCAGCCGCACCAGCAGCTGATTAATCTCAGTTTGTGGCGTACTCGGCTGCCCGCCCCGCTTGCCCACATGCCAAAGCTCGCAGTCCGTCGATAGCTGCTGTAGTAGTGAGCTGTCTACTAGTGCGTCATACACCAGGACATCCGCCTGCGATAACAGCCTTTGCCCTCGGCAAGTTAGATAGTTGGCGTTGCCAGGCCCTGCTCCTAATAGATAAACCTTGCCAGCGCTGGATTCAAACATATGAATTGAGACAAATGCTTTAGCTAATCCGCTCTATACTCTCTTAAATCTATACTCTCGTGAAATTGCGAAACAACTATTGTCTGCCTTCTATCTGCATAGTTCGCGTGCGGGTGGCGGATGGAGCCTAGATCGAAGCAAGTAAAGTTTCTACAAGAGTCTATACAGGTTATGTATCGCAATTTATAGACTCGTGAAGAATTCACAGTTTAGCTCGCGGTTACCTATCAAGTCTCATTAGCATGATGAATATCCGATGTTTTCTTGAACATTCCTAGGAGATTAAGGCCATGACATTTTTTCAATCGCTCAACAAAGCGTTCAACTACCTAGCCGAAGCTGTCTATAGAATTTTCAGCCCACATGACGATGCTTATCCTGCGACCGGAATGCAGCCTTTCCTCGGTCGTCCTTATTCAAAGCGGGCTCGCGCCAGATATTAGGTAGCCAGATATTAGGTATCAGTGGCTAAGCATTAATGCTGGAGCTTTTGCTTCAAACAATTGCAAAGCCCCCAAAGGCCAAAGCCTCAACTTCAAAGCCCCCAGATTCTATCAGTTAGAATCTAGGGGCTTTTGTTGTGAATTGTTTGTTGTGAATTGACTAATTCGCTGATAGAGATAGCCTTGGTTAGGCTTCCGCTATCTCGGATGAGTTCTTCTCGCCTAGGGTCATCTCGTCAATAACTAACGCGGAGAGCGCCGGAATAGAATCATCGCCTGTAATCAATCTAGCTCCGCGCTGGCTAGTGAAATAGTGCCAGCCCCATTGGAGTAAGACGAGCAGTTTGTTGTCGAATTCTACTAGGTAATAGATGTGGACAAAAATCCACAAGAACCAGGCAGGAAAACCAGAGATTTTTGCAAAGCCAAGGTCGGCAACCGCTTCGTTTCGACCGATAACGGCCATGCTGCCCTTGTTTTTGTACTCGAACGGGCTAACTGACTTTTTCTCCAGGCGGCGTTGGATAGAGTCTGCTAGGTAGCTTCCCTGCTGCATCGCGGTCGCAGCCGTTCCAGGCAGTGGATTTTCACTGTTGTGAGCATAGTGGGCCAAATCGCCTGCAATAAAGATGTTGGCATAGCCAGGAACGCTGAGATCAGGCTCTACAATGAGGCGGCCAATCCGGTCGAGTTCTGCGCCCGTTTGATCTGCGATCGCTTTCCCCATCGGCGATGCCTTAATACCCGCCGCCCACAGCACAGTAAACGCCTGCACTTTCTCGATTGAATCACCACTTTTGAGCGTAACAATATCACCCTCAATATTGGTAACTAACGTATTAGTGCGAACTTCTACACCTAGCTTTTCTAAGGAATTCTTTGCTGAAACAGACAGATCTCCCGGATAAGGCGGCAGCACCCGATCCATTCCCTCTAGCAAAACCACCTTGGTCTCACCTGGGTTGATGCTGCGAAAATCTTCTCTAAGCGTTTCATATGCCAGCTCAGCTAGGGCACCTGCCAGCTCAACTCCGGTCGGGCCACCACCGACAATAAAGAACGTCAGCAGCGCCTCGCGCCGAGCCGGATCGGTCTCTTTCTCAGCGGCTTCGAACGCTAAAAAGATCCGACGACGAACTTCTAGCGCGTCCTCAATAGTTTTCATACCAGGCGCGATATCAGACCACTCGTCTTTGCCAAAGTAGTGGTGGCTAGAGCCCGTAGCCACAATCAAACTGTCGTAGCTCAGGGTTTCACCGTTTCTAAGACTAACCACCTGAGCTTTTGGCTCTATACCCACCACTTCACCCATCAGCACCTTTACGTTCTTCTGCTTGCTCAAGACTGAACGCAGCGGCGAAGAAATATCTCCGGCTGACAGACCGCCCGTTGCCACCTGGTATAGCAACGGCTGAAAAAGATGAAAGTTGCGCTTGTCAATCAAGGTGACTTTCACATTGGCTTTACCCAGCGCCTTGGCTGCATAGAGACCGCCAAATCCTCCACCGACAATGACCACATGATGTTGCGATTTCTTTCTAGCTGCGGCTGCGGAAGAAACGGGCCGTTGTAGAACTGCTGTCATGGTTGGCTGCCAGTGGGTGTGTATCTTAACTAAAGTTTATATCTTTGATGGCAGTTTTCTGCCAGTGGTATTCCATGACTTTATGAATTTTTTTTGGATTATAGGCTGTGCGATCAGTATCTACATGTATGCTATCGGGCTAAATCAAAATGTAACGGTAGGATTGTCTCGGATGTAGCGGTGACCTAAATTCGGGTGGCCATCAGCAGGTGTGACAGCCGCTGTTCAGGGATATTCAAGACAAACGGCTAGGCAGCAGGCATCGAGAAGGAAAGAATTATGGGGCTAATCGTTCAAAAGTATGGTGGTACTTCGGTAGGAGATACCGAGCGCATTCAGGCAGTTGCTCAGCGAGTTCACCAAACGGCGCTAGCTGGGCACTCGGTCATTGTCGTCGTGTCGGCGATGGGAAAGAGCACTGACGTACTAGTAAAGCTAGCGGACGGAATTACCAGCAATCCTAGTCGGCGAGAGATGGATATGCTGCTCTCGACCGGTGAGCAGGTGACGATCGCGCTGCTGAGTATGGCACTACACGAACGAGGACAAGCAGCCATTTCTCTCACGGGGGCTCAAGTAGGCATCATCACAGAGGCGGAGCATACCAGGGCTCGCATTCTCGAAATCTGCACTGAGCGAATAGAGCGGCACCTAGACGAAGGAAAGGTGATCGTGGTCGCTGGCTTTCAGGGTACTAGCGGGGGAACGGGCAGTCGTTTGGGCGACGATCTAGAAATTACGACGCTAGGTCGCGGCGGTTCAGATACCTCAGCGGTGGCCCTCGCAGCGGCGATGCAGGCAGAACGCTGTGAAATCTATACCGATGTGCCTGGCATTTTGACAGCAGATCCACGCATTGTCCCAGATGCGCGGCTGATGGACGAGATCACCTGCGATGAAATGTTAGAGCTAGCGAGCTTAGGGGCGAGCGTGCTGCACCCTCGGGCGGTGGAGATTGCGCGCAACTATGGCATTCCACTGGTGGTGCGATCTAGCTGGACCGATCAGCCAGGGACTTTGGTAACTGGCCCGATGCCCCAGCCTCGGGCGCTAGAGGGATTAGAAATTGCCCATCCAGTAGATGCGGTGGAATTCGATGCGGATCAGGCAAAGGTGGCATTGCTGCGAGTGCCGGATCGACCGGGGGTAGCGGCGCGGCTGTTTGGCGAGCTAGCCGATCAGTCACTGAATGTGGATTTGGTGATTCAGTCGATTCATGAGGGCAATTCTAATGACATTGCGTTTACCGTGCGATCGCATGTTCTAGACCAAGCCGAAAGCGTCGCCGAGCACATTGCACCGATACTTCGCAGCCAACCGAACGCAACTGACGAAGCCGAAGTGCAGTCGTCGGGGAAGATTGCCAAAATCAGCATTGCCGGGGCGGGGATGATCGGTCGGCCTGGCGTTGCAGCGGGCATGTTTTCGGCGCTGGCAGCGGCGAATGTGAATATTCAGATGATCGCCACCTCTGAAGTGAAAGTGAGCTGTACGGTGGCCCAGTCAGACTGTGACCGGGCAATTGCCACGCTATGCGAGCATTTTGATGTCAGCAGCTCGCCCGCTCGAATTGAGCGAACTCAGCTTGATTTGAGCAGTTTGCCCTCCGTTCGAGGCGCGGCCTTAGATCTCGATCAGTCACAGCTGGCTATTCGCTACGTACCTGACGAGCCCGGACTAGCCGCTAAAATCTTTCA
Source organism: cf. Phormidesmis sp. LEGE 11477 (assembly GCF_015207105.1). GTDB lineage: Bacteria > Cyanobacteriota > Cyanobacteriia > Phormidesmidales > Phormidesmidaceae > Phormidesmis. The sequence continues at coordinate 38,998 of NZ_JADEXO010000041.1, read as the reverse complement.
AATTTTGGCCGATCGCGGCATCAGTGTAGACATGATCATTCAGTCTCAGCGCAGCCGTCCGTGCCAGGGTCAGATGACTAGAGATATTGCCTGTACGGTTGCTCAGGCAGATGCGGAGCTAGCCAAAGATATCTTGCGAGCGGCGGCGGCAGAGCTAAACTGCGGCGAGGTGACAGTAGAGCATGCGATCGCCAAAGTCAGCATTGTTGGCATTGGTATGATTCACCGCCCTGGCATTGCGGCGGCTATGTTCAAAGCGCTCTCGGCAGCTAATATCAACATTCGGATGATTGCGACGTCAGAAATAAAAATTAGCTGCGTGGTGGCTCAAGACAATGGGGTCCAGGCTCTGAAGGTTGTCCACGCGGCATTTGATCTAGCGGCGGCTATAGAGGTGCCCGTATGATTGGCCAGATAATTGATCGAGACGCCGCCCTCTTTATCTTTTGGGTGCTATTGCTAGTTGGCTATCTAGTTTTTTCCGCTAAGACAGAAATGGGGACGCAGATAAAATGGCCTTGGAAGAAAGTAGATAGCCCTGAGAAAAAGCAAGCGAAATGAGCTTAGGTAGCTCTATAGGTAGTTCCATGGAGGGATATCCTCACTGGGACACAGCAGCTAAAATTGCGATCATCTACATATGCGAGATGGCGATAGTTATTAACACAGTGAGCACGTCGCCTGCGTACACTTTGTCTACACGGTAACTTTCATGAGCAACACTTCTAACAGCAACCTAATTGAGTCGTTCTATAGCTGGTATCGCGGCGCACTACGTCACCCGAAATGGCGCTGGGCTATCATTCTAGGAACGGCTTTCTACCTAGTGAGCCCAATCGATATTTCGCCTGATATTATCCCGATCATTGGCTGGCTAGACGACGGCATTTTAGCTACCTTACTCGTGACTGAGCTTTCCTCTTTGGCGATGGACTATCTCAAAAAGGGCAAAGACGATACAACGACAGTTGCTGACGCTGAAGACACCATTGATGTGGATGTTGAAGTCGTCTAGTACTAATATAAAGCCTAGGATTAGCCGAATACTGAAAGTAGAAGCAGGCAGACCCGTAGTGCGTCTGCCTTTTAGCTGTCTATCTGTAGTCTATTAGGGTGCTCATGGCGCAGCTGTCTAAGGTGTTTCGGATTCCATTGCCGAAGATTCAGCAGGCATCCAAGTGCCAATGTCCCAAGTGCTGGTGTCCCAAGGCGTAGGATCTACGCCAGTGATGCGATCGCTCACCCCATTCGTCACCGCTCGCCGCACCAGCGGGATCACAATTGCATCCTGGCTCAAAATCGTATTCATCTGCTGGAAAAGTTGCGATCGCTTCTCTGGGTCTAGCTCTTTGCTGGCCTGGGTCCAAACTTTGTCATACTCAGGATTGCAATAGCGACCGTTGTTGGGCTTTTGCCACCTATTTTCTAGCGAAGCAACCTCGTCACACAGCCACCAGCTCATGTAGATAGAAGGATCTGGCGTATCGCTACCGGCGTTGTACTTTTGCATATCTGCATAGAAGTGATTAAGGCTGCGAGTTTGAGCAGGATTCGCAGAAAAGAAATCGTCCATAGTTACCTGGCGGTTTTCGACTTCTATCTCTACTGCCGCTAGACTCTCTTTGACAAACTCTTGAGTCTGCTGACGCACGGGATTGATCGGCGTTTGAAAGACCAGACGCATTTCAATCCCGTCTTTGTCTCGAATGCCGTTGCCGTTGGTATCTTTCCAGCCCGCTTCGTTCAGCAGGGCGTTGGCTTTGGTCACGTCATATCGATAGGGCAAGTTAGGATTAGTGTAGCTGCGTGGAAAGGGCAGTAGCTGGTTGGTTCGCTGGCCCGCATTGCCATAGATTTCATCTGCGATCGCCGTTTGCTCAATCGCAAAGTCAATCGCCTGGCGTACCCGCACATCGCTTAAAAATGGATGCGGATTCTCTACGCTCGACTTCTCGCCGTCTTCAGTTGCTTTGTTCGGGTCGGTCGGATTGAGCATGATTCGTTCTACAAACGCGCCAAACGTTGCCATCACCCGACCTTCACTATCGGCGGCTAGGGCCAAACGATCGTCTACGCCTATCTGCAAGTTATGAGCAAAATCCGCTGACCCCTCACGCAATACCCGCTGTGCTGCTTCATAAGGGGTGACGCCACCTTCTAGCTCCACCAGCGTAAAAGCAGGAAGATCCTCTCTAAACTGTTCATTAGCTGCATAGGTCCAGCGGCCCTCCGTTACGGTGATAAATCGATAGGGCCCTGTGCCAACGGGCTGTAGGTTTTCGGGGGCCTGCCTGGCGTTGATGCCTTGCACTTTCTCAAAGATATGCTTCGGCAAAATCATGCCGTTTTGTCCTGTGAAAGGGAGTGCCCAAGATGGGTTTGGCTCTTTGAACGTAATTTTGACCGTCAGCGGATCAATCGCCTCAACTTTCTCAATTGCTTTGTAATATTTTTCAGTGACCGCTGCTACTTGTGGATCGCTGACAAAGCTATAGGTGAACACGACATCTTCAGCCGTAAAGGGCTGGCCATCTGACCAGCGAACATCTGGCTTCAGTCGCCAGGTGATAGACCGACCGTCCGCCGCGATACCGCCGTTTTCTGGCGTTGGAATCACCTGCGCCAAAACTGGAACCATGCTGCCGTCGGCTGCGTACGTCGCCAGCGGTTCATAGACAATTCGCGCTGCCTCAAAGTCTTGAAAGCCGCTGGCTAGATGGGGATTGAGCGTTGTTGGCGTTCGGCTATACAGCAGCCTCAGCACTGAATTGCGGCGTGAAGCTTCAGGTTCACTATCGGCTACTAGCGGACGAGAACAGCTCGATAAGGCTACCAGACTCGTCAACAACAAGCCCATGGACAAACCCACGGATAGATTCAGCGCAGACCTACCTGGCCACTTACAAGCAGACAATAAAAACTTCATCACACGCATACAGGATAGTAGAGGCCAAGAAACTAGGCGAAGCGACAAAAGCTTACAGTTCTCTTCTACTCACTTTCGCTAAGCATTTGTTGCTAAGCATTTGCCGATAGAAACGGTAGCTTCTCAGCGATTGGATCGCTCACAGGCGTATCTGATAGACGCGCCCAGTATTCACTCAAAAAATGAATCTGCCGCAGTCCTACAACTAGATTCAAACCTGGCACAATGATCCACCAAGATACCAAAGGTGCCTGCCAGCCCTGCGCTTCATACAGCCGATTAATTTCCCGGTACAGCCGAAACTGCACAATGTAGATCCAAAGCACGCCTAGAAAAGCAAACCGACCAAACCAACCTGGTACGTCAGGGTCAAAGACTGCTAGTAGCAAAGGCGCAGCAATACCCAAGACGAACGGAACCAGGCAGAGAGCGCCAGACCAGACCTTCTGATCATGGACTTTTAGCTCATCTTGAATCACCCATTTGTAATAGCCGTAGTACAAAAGGCCAGTCAGAACCGAAAGCAGGATGACCCGTGTCATTGGCCGAGGGGTCCCTAGAGCAGGCTCTGATGTAACAGCAGATGTAGAGGAAGTTGTCACAGCCATGAAAAAGAAAATGAGGCTTTGGATATAAAAGTTAACATATCAGTGAGGGAACAATGCAGATACCTCAGTATTCACTCTCTCTGATGGAAATATTTGATACCTAGATTGAGTGCGTATATTCTTGTGATTTTTTGTCCTGACCGTCAGTTTCACCGTGGAAGAATTAAGTGGTAGATGCACCCGACCGTTCCCTGGTTCTCTTGTGAGCTTCTCATTTGAGGATTAGGGAATTTTTTTGCAACATGGTCTATCAAAAAAAGGCCGCACATAGCGACCTTTTCTCTATAGTTCTGTTGTCTGTATTCAGCTACCTAATTCAGGTATGCAAAAACTAAAGGCTAGACTAAAACAAGGCCAATACAGCGGCGTTTCTAGGCTTCAGAAACAGCAGTCTCTTCGGTGGCTGCTTCGGTAACCGCTGCTTCAGCAGTAGCTTCTCCAGCAGCAGCTTCTTCGGTATTGGTAACCGCTGCTTCAGTAGCAGCTTCGCCAGTAGCAGCTTCGCCAGTAGCAGCCTCTTCGGTGCTGGTAACCGTTTCTTCGGTAGCAGTTTCTTCAGTGACGGTCTCTTCAGCGGCAGCTTCCACCACTTCTTCCACTTTCTTAGTAGGTTTAGGACCACGCATCAGGGCCGGATTCATCGGTGCTTTGGGCGCATCGTCTTTACCGCGACCGCGACCTTTTCGCTTGCCTCTACCACCGCGCCCTTGATCGTCACGGTCATCGCGCTTGCTGCTATCTCCCCCGTCAGTGCGGTCAGCTTTTTTGACCGGCTTAGGGGTGTTTCTCGCTGCTTTTGGCTGGTCGTCGCTAGGATTGGTTTGCTGAGCTGCTTCGCGATCGCTCTTCTTGATAGGACGATCTACCATGGAATTATCCGCCTGTATAAGATTTCAAACCAATCGTATCACGACGATATGGTCTTAGTTCTCGGCGTGAGAATCGGCATAGTAGAAGAGTCTTGAGTTAGCCAGCTAGGGTAAATAAACTGCTTAATGAACGCTCATGCATGCTCAATTGGGGCACCTAACTAGGCGGCCAGGCGTCCACATCTTTATCTATTGACGGTTCGCTCTCAAGCAAGGGCGTATTGCCTTCGGATGAAGCATCGATCGTCTTACCCACCTCGCCGTTGTCTAGTACGGCCTCTGGATCGAAGTTCAACCCCAATACGTCAATCAGCGCATCTTCATCAGAGTTCAGCTGATAAAACGGCACCATCAGGTTAGACAGTTTCGGTTCTAGGGCGTTGACAACACCCAAAATCAGAAAAGAAGACGGCCTGCGACCCCCTTCAGGCGTGCGGACAGAGGTCGTGGCCATCTGCACTTCTAGCCAGGTGCGGTTGGCACGAAAGTAGTCCAACCACTTGTCTCGAATAACAGAAGTAAAGTTCTCAAAAAAGGCCATTGTTCAACCTGTAAGGAATCGTCGAAAAGTCAGCTAGCGCTGTGCAGCCTAGCTAATGAGCAGACACAAACGAGCGGACACAAACTAATATCGAGGCAGATGTAATTGCCTCAATATCGCAGCAATCTAGCACCCTTCAGGCGAGTTGACTAGGGCATATCAAACTATTTTTATCAATAAATTTTCACTAGATTTACGGTTGTAGAATCGTCATAGCAAAGAACGGACCACTAGCTAGCGATCAGGACTAGTTGAAGAGACTGCTGACTTTTAAACCGCCAGTTGAGACGCCCATGGTCACATCGACATCGGTTTCACGGTGAGCTTTGAAGTCTTCGACGGCCTGGTATACACCGGCTGCAATTTGTTCATGACTTTTAGTTACGAGGGGGTCGGCCTCTAGTAGCTGAAATTTGTAGTACAGCATCTGAGAAAAATCACCCAGATCGCCCGCCATAAATTCGGCAGCAGAAACATTTATTGATCCCTTCTCCATGATCTGCTCGATTAGCTGGGGGCTCAAGATCGATTGAAATTGCTGAACGTATGCCCAGGTAATTGACTGCAGCTCTAATTGCAGATCTCCTTTTTCGGTGTAGCTAGCAACCCGCTGGGCGATCGCAATCCACTCTGGTGCCACCCAGCGACTCAGCGCCTTTTTGACCTCAAAAGAAGCGATTACCCGTTTGACCAGCACTCTGCTGCCCGAGCGACTCAGCGAGCCGTCGTTTAGAGTAGCGATGATAGTCTGAGCAAGTCCGATGATGTCATTAGTCTGCCAGTCTGCATCTTCAGGGGCAAACTGCTGCAGGTAGGCATTCATAATGTTGATGATGGCTATTTCTTGTTCGTCTAGCCATATAGAAGCTTTTTCGGCCAGTAGCTGTGCCCCTGCATCGACTAATGAGGCGTCTGTCCCCAGGCTGCTGTAGGCAGCGATCGCCTCGTCGATAAAAGGCTCTAGCTGGCGATCTTTGATCGATACGGTTGCTATGCTAGCGGCGATCGCGCCAACGACTGCCCGCAGCTCTAGCTCGTCTTCTAGCTGACCAAAGGTAATACTGTAGGCCCGTAAAACGTTAACGACCTGCTTGAGATTTTCAATTCGAGCGTCTGATGAAGGTTGAGTAGTCACAGCGATACCTGCTAAAGAATCAGAAGAGTCAGAGTCAGTAGTCAACTGGCCAGAAGAAGGCGTTGAAGGCGCAGAATTGTCTGAAGCTGAGGACTCTGAACTGGAGGACTCTGAACTAGATAGACTTCTGGAGAGAGCTACGGTGCGATCGCCTAGCTCTGATCCGTCAGGCGGAGCGGCCTCTTTGCGAAAAAAGTTGAAAAATCTGCGGAATAGTCGAAACACCTTAAAAACTACCTACCTTTTGAATATCTTTGGAGGCTGCTTACTCAACTGGGGCCAAACAACGCTATCGCGCTCAAAATTTAGTCTGTTTTCGTCGTTTATCCTGCTTACTTTACTGTTTTAAGAATACAGCTTTGAGAATACAGTCCTACGCAGCGGCTCGAATCGTAGCTGCAATCGATTCGGACAGAGCAGCGTAATCATAGCCCCCTTCTAAGCCAAATAAAACGGCAGGCGTCAGCGACTGACACGCCTGAGCAAACCAGCCATAGTCATCAGGCTGCAAACATACGCCTGCTAAAGGATCGGCTTGATTCGCGTCGTAGCCAGCGCTGACTATCAAAAGATCAGCACCGAAATCTGACAAAAAAGGATAGGCATACTCGTACCAAAGCTTTTGATAATCGCTAAGCTGAGCGCCCGGTGGAACGGGTAAGTTCAATACGTTGTTAAACTTGCCAGTTTCGTTGGCTTGGCCAGTGCCTGGATAGGCTGGAGACTGGTGAAAGGAGCAGTAGGCCAGCTGCGAATTTGCTTCGATTAGGTGCTGGGTGCCGTTACCGTGGTGAACATCCCAATCTAGAATGGCAACTTTGTTGATTTGTGATCGGTTGCTGGCCAGTTTGTCAGGGCCAGCGGCGGCATCTGGCAGGTCGGAATTGCTCGAATAGGTTGATGAAGAAGAACTGAGGCTATTTGTACTGCTGGCATTCGGACTACTGGTATTGATCGCGTAGTGAGCTGCGATCGCCGCGTTGCTCAGCAGGCAAAATCCCATTCCTCTATCACTTTCCGCATGGTGCCCTGGCGGGCGAACGAGTGCAAAGGCGGGGGCGCGATGTTGACATACCCAATCGAGTCCATCTAGCCAAGCCGCTACGGCCAATATTGCAACGTCATAGCTTTGAGCACTGACTACCGTATCGCTATCAATCTGGCCACCGCCGCCATCAGCAATCTTCTTCAAAGCCCGGACGTAGCCTTGATTGTGTACTCGATAGATATGGTCTAGCACTGGCCGGGAAGACGGCTCAATCCATTCGATGCGTCTAGCCCAAGCATCATCATCTGACTCTGACTGTTGACATCTTCGAAGGTAGTTAACCGCAGCCCTTAGCCGCCCAGCATTTTCAGGATGTCCAGCACCCGTATTGTGATGTGTAAATAGATTGCTATAAAAAACTGGAAACGACAGTTTCATAAGGTATCAGAGGAGTTCATAGAATATCTCAAAGGACGCTGTCAAAGGGCAAGGGAAAACCGCTAAGCAACGACCGTTTTGAACCCGAAAATATAGCCAAAATATGATAGAATAAACGTCTAAACTAAACATTTTTTGCAGTCTATCAGTTGTACTCGAAATCAAAGGATTTCATCCGTTTTTTTTCAGGTTGTTCAGCAGTGTTGGTTTACTTGTTTAATATTTTCTCTATTTCGACTAAAGACTAAAGATAAAAACCCATCTCGAATCAATCTATGTTTTGTTTTCTAGTATTTAGTTCAAGCCTTCATTCGCCCTGTTTTTTTGGCAACGCTTCCCTAGCGCTATGCCTGTCTGATTGATCTAACCCTGTCTGATTCATCTAAATAGATTCCTCATCCTTAAACAATTTCTCATAACCTTGTTCTTCATGCTTAATTATCAAAGACTAAATCCAGTCTATAGCTGACTGAACTCTAGCGATGGCTGTTTGCTACTTAAGTCTGAGCTTTTCTATTTCTGTTCTAGAAAACTTTGACCTAGTGGTATAGGCGATTAGACAGGTCACTAGGAGAATGGGATAAAGCGCCATATCACCGCTACAGAGAAAACATAGAGAAAAAGGCAGAGAGTGAAAAGTAGAAAGCGAGAAGCAGAAAGCGAGAAGCAGCGAGTAAAACAGAGTAAAAGGGTTTGAAGTAAAATTTCATTCCATTGAGATTCAATTTTGAGTTTTCCGTAGAGAATTCCTGGAGTTTTCCATATGAGTAGTCCCCAAGAGCGGATCGTTCCCACTGATCTGCGAAACGAGATGTCTCGGTCTTATCTTGAATACGCTATGAGCGTAATTGTAGGACGAGCGCTCCCAGACGCCAGGGACGGCCTCAAACCCGTGCATCGACGTATTCTGTACGCTATGCACGAGCTCGGACTGACTGCCGATCGCCCGTTTAGAAAATGCGCCCGCGTGGTGGGTGAAGTGCTAGGTAAATATCACCCTCATGGTGATACGGCGGTATACGACGCGCTGGTGCGGATGGCCCAAGATTTCTCTATGCGCCATCCTTTGATTAACGGTCACGGTAACTTTGGCTCGATCGATAACGATCCGCCAGCAGCGATGCGCTACACCGAATCGCGATTACAGGCGCTGACTGGCGCGGCGCTGCTACAGGATATTGAGTCTGAAACGGTCGATTTTGCTGACAACTTCGACGGTTCGCAGCAAGAGCCAGTTGTCCTACCTGCTCGTATTCCTCAGCTGCTAATCAACGGCTCGTCTGGAATCGCGGTAGGAATGGCAACCAACATTCCACCGCATAACCTAGGTGAAGTTATTGACGGCGTAGTCGCCTTGATTGACAACCCCGAGCTCACCAGCATGGAGCTGATGGAGTATATACCAGGGCCTGATTTTCCAACTGGCGCGCAAATCATTGGTAGTCGAGGAATTCGTGAAGCGTATGCGACGGGTCGAGGCTCGGTGACAATGCGCGGCGTGGCGACGATTGAAACTCAGGAGACTCGCGGTCGCCCTGATCGAGAGACGATTATTATCACCGAATTGCCCTATCAGACCAACAAGGCGGCGCTGATCGAAAAGATTGCCGATATGGTAAACGAGCATCGCCTAGAAGGAATCTCTGATCTGCGCGATGAGAGCGACAGAGATGGCATGCGGATTGTCATTGAGCTCAAGCGCGATGCCTATCCCAAAGTGGTTCTCAACAATCTCTACAAGCAGACGCCGCTACAGAATAATTTTGGCGTCAATATGCTGGGATTAGTCAATAGCGAGCCTCAGCTACTGTCTCTGCTGGACTTTTTACAGGTCTTTCTCGACTTTCGAGTAGAAACAATTACCCGCCGCACTCAGTATGAACTGCGTAAGGCTCAAGAGCGAGATCATTTATTACAGGGCTATTTGATTGCGCTAGACAACCTAGATGCGGTCATCGCGCTAATTCGAGCGTCGGCAGATGCGGCTAGTGCAAAAGAAGAGCTGATCGAATCCTATGGATTTTCGGCGACGCAGGCCGATGCGATTTTGCAGATGCAGCTGCGCCGATTGACAGCGCTAGAGGCTGAGAAGATTCAGCAAGAGCATGAGGCACTGACGGAGAAGATTGCAGATCTAGAAGATATTTTGGCGAATCGCGATCGCATTCTCGCCATCATCAAAGCAGAAGTGACCCAGATTCGAGATGCCCATGCCAACGAGCGGCGCACGATCATCAAAGCTGACGAAAATGATCTCTCAGACATTTCGCTGATCGCTAATGAGCAAGTGGCAATTCTGGTAACCGAGCAAGGCTACATCAAGCGCATGCTAGTCGATACCTTTGAGGCGCAGAACCGCGCCACTAGAGGTAAATCAGGCACTCGCATGAAAGACGATGACGGCATTGAGCACTTCATCACCTGCTGCTCGCACGATCACGTTCTGTTCTTTAGCGATCGCGGCGTTGCCTATTCTTTGCGGGCCTACCAGATTCCCGAAAGCTCTCGTACGGCCAAGGGTTACCCCCTGGTGCAAATGCTGCCCATCCCCAAGAAAGAAAAAGTAACCTCTGTCATTGGCGTGAGCGAATTTAGCGAAGACGATTATTTAGTCATGCTGACCCAAGGCGGTTTTGTCAAAAAAACAGCGCTATCTGCGTTTAGTCGGATCCGAACTAACGGCCTCATTGCCATTTCGTTAGAAGATGGCGATGAGCTGCGCTGGGTACGAATGGCCACGGCTGATGACAGTGTCCTAATCGGATCACAAAAAGGGATGACGATCCATTTCAAAGCCGATCACGCTCAGCTGCGTCCGTTAGGTCGGCCTACCAAAGGGGTGAAGTCGATGTCTTTGAGAGAAGGCGATCAGCTCATTAGTATGGATATCTTGCCCTCGCAAGTCGTAGAAGAGGTAGAAGGCGCACTAGACGACGATGTGGATGAAGACGCTGATGAGGTAGGTAATGCCGATCAAGGGCCGTGGGTACTGGTCGTTTCTTCAGGTGGGCTAGGCAAGCGAGTACCGGTCTCGAACTTCCGTTTGCAAAATCGCGCCGGGATGGGTTTGGTGGCGATGAAATTCCGCAAGGACGGCGACGAGCTAATAGCGCTGCGGATTGCCGGACCAGATGATGAGCTGATGATTGTCAGTCAGCGTGGCATTATCATGCGTCAGTCAGTCGATGCTATTTCTGTCCAGTCGCGAATGGCCACTGGCGTGCAGCTGCAGCGATTAGACAGTGACGATGCGATCGCAGCGGTTGCCTTAGTTCCTCATCTAGACGAATCAGACAATGAGATGCCCTCTGAAGATGTGGCTGAGGCAGTTGCTGAAACTACCGCCGAAGCCCAAGTAGTCTCAGTCCTAGAGGCGGAAGAAAGAGACGTGGATTCTATTTCTTCTGAGTTTGATGCTTCGATAGCAGTTGACCCTTTTGCCGACCCTCTAGCAGAAGTTGATACAGATGCTGGTGAAGAGACTGGCAACGGAGTCTGAATCAAAGGAATTAGTCCAATCTGACGGTGTCGCTCACGCCCTTCTTAGGGTAGTTGAGCGGGGCACCTGCCTGGCGGCATAGATGCAAAGATAGTTTTGTTAACAAAAAAAGACTATCTGCATAGATTTTCTCCTGTAAATAACCATGAAGCGGTACTCTTATCTCAATTATCAGTAAATCTTGCTGATAACTGATACTAGCTACGTTTTAGACCCTTCAACAAGTTACAGAAATTATGATTCCTCTAATACCTCCTGTCAGCACAGGTATTAGCTTAGTCCGGCCCGGCGGCATACCTCCGACCCTTGCTCAAGCTAGTACTGATAGCAGTTTCAATCTCGGTAGAGTCACGCAAAACCTTGGAGAAAGCTTTACCAATGCGCTGCCTAATGTGATTGGGGCCATCGTCATCGGCTTTATCGGTCTGTGTATCGCCTTTGTGGTGTCTTGGATAGTCCGTAGCATTCTCAAAAGCACGCGCATTGACGATAATATCGCCGCTCGAATAACAGGACAGTCGCCCGAAAACTTGTCCGTAGCAAAGTGGGTGGGCGACGCCGTTTTTTGGATAGTTATCCTATTCACGGTTATTGCTGTATTGCAGCGGCTAGAACTTACGGTTGTCTCAGGGCCGCTAAGCAGGCTGCTAGAGACTGTCTTCGAATATCTACCTCGTGTCATCAGCGCTGCCGTTTTGCTAGCGGTTGCTTGGCTGGTCGCAACGATCGTCAAAACGCTGGTGGTCAAGGGGTTAGAAGCCTTTCACTTAGACGATAGGCTCGCTGAGAACACTGGCGTCGATCCTCGACAGAACTCGATCAAAATCAATGAGACATTGGGCAATGCGCTCTACTGGTTCATCTTTTTATTGTTTTTGCCACCAATTCTAGATTCACTAGAACTCAATGGCCTACTTTCACCTGTACAGAATTTAATTGACCAGTTCTTAGCGGCTATTCCAAAGATCATTCTGGCCGGTATTATCTTTGCGGTGGGCTGGCTACTAGCCAAAGTCGTTCGTGGCATTGTGACTAACTTGCTATCGGCTACAGGCGTTGATAATTTAGGCCGCCGGGTAGGGCTGACGTCGAGTGCTAATCAGACGTCTTTGTCCGGTCTAGCAGGCACTATCGTATACGTTTTAATTCTAATTCCAGCCGCGATCGCAGCGCTCAATGCGCTAGATATCGATGCCATCTCCGATCCTGCGATCGGCATGCTCGAACAGATTTTGAACTTCATTCCGCTGCTATTAGCGGCTGGTATTGTTCTAACGGTCTTCTACTTCATTGGCCGCTTTGTCGGTGAGCTAGTGACTAATCTGCTCTCTAGTGCTGGTTTCGATAGCGTCTTAGAAGCACTGGGTCTACCCGATATCTCTTCTCCCGAGCCAGCGACACCTGGGGCTTACCCCGATTCTGGAACCGGAGTTGTAGAACCGGGCTCAACTACCCTGCAGTCACCCACTACCCTACAGCCACCTACGACCGGCACGACCTCTACCGGTATGGGTTCTACAAGTCTAGGTTCTACGAGTCTAGGCTCTGACTTAGGTTCTAGTTCTACGAGTTCTACTAGCTCTAGAAAGACGCCTTCAGAAGTTGCTGGTCTAGTTGTCCTGGTCGCAATCGTGCTCTTTGGCGCAGTTACCGCCACTGAAATCCTTCAGCTCGATCAGCTGACACTTATTGTGCGGGCGGTAATGGAAATCGCTGGGCAGGTGTTGATCGGTGTTCTAATCTTCGGTATTGGTATCTATATCGCCAACCTTGCTTTCCGCCTGATCAAGAGCAGCAGCGGTTCTTCTTCTAATACGCTAGCTCAAGCAGCCCGCGTTGCGATTTTAGCCTTCGTCGGTGCAATGGCACTAGGACAGATGGGCGTTGCGCCAAACATTGTCAACCTGACGTTTGGTTTACTTTTAGGAGCGGTTGCGATCGCCATTGCGATCGCCTTCGGTCTAGGTGGCCGCGAAGTTGCAGGTGCTCAGCTTAAAGACTGGCTCAATGAGCTCAAGCGTTGAACAGATCGGGTGTTTGATCTAAGTGATAGATCCCAGTGCTAGAACCTCAGCGCTAGAACTGACTTCCAATCGATTGCTTGCATAAGCAACGGTATAGCTCAACAAAACCGAACCCGTAGCGAAGAGGAATCCTTCTAGCTGCGGGTTCCTTTGTGCTATCTATGTACCTAGCGAATCAAGCACTGTTGATAAGCGCTCATATATAATCAGCGTTGAAGAAGAAGTCTAAGAACCTAAAGAAGACTGCATGGATAGTGAAGCGCTTGCTAGATACATAGAAGCTACCGATGGCATGGGTAAACCGTGGCTACTTATTCAGCTACGGCTTGCCAAGCTCAAAGAACGACGTCATACCCTGAGTGTAGAAGCGTTCAATAGCCAGCTTGCTGAACTCCACGAAGAGCTAATGAAAATAGGCGAATGGTGGGTGGGTCAAGAAAAAGATGTCTTCTAGACGCCTCTTTGCCGATACCTGTCTATCAGCAGTCATTCCCTAGAGAAAAGATGCTAGAAGGGCAGCCCACAAAATGCACGCCCCGGAAGATGCTCAGTAACGCGCTGTTGGTCAAAAGTCTTGAGCCGAGCAATCTCTAGCTGAGACAGCTTAAATTTGAAAGTCTTGAATTAGCTAGTTTTTAGTCGAAAAGCACCGCAACAAAGAGTCTTGAAGTAAAGCGTTCTAGCACGGAGAACCGACAGTTAAAAAGTCATCGACCGTTAACCACAATAATCTTGGATTAAAGCGCCATGGGTAAATCTGCTAGGTCTCAATCTACCAATCAGTCCGAGAAAAAAACTACGGACAAGAACGGCAGTACTCAAACCAAGGAGCAGGCTCAAGATCAGGCTAAGAAGAAATCAGCAGACGCCGATGCTGTTCTTTTACAGCCAGGCGACTCACAGTGGTATATCAGTCGAGAATTGAGCTGGCTAGAGTTCAACCGCCGGGTACTACACGAAGCCATGGATAAACGCACACCGCTGCTAGAACGGCTGAAATTTCTAGCGATCTTTAGCTCCAATCTAGATGAGTACTTCATGGTGCGAGTGGCTGCAATTAAGCAGCAAATCGAAGCTGGTGTTCACAAGCGGACGCCAGATGGACGGACGCCCTCCGAGCAGCTTGAAGCGATTGGTCAGCGCCTGCGCCCAATGATCGATCAGGTACATAGCTATCTTCAGAACGTTCTAAGAGGCGAGTTGATAGCTAATGATATCTGTCTGCTTGATTATGAAGAGCTTTCCGCAGAGCAGACTGACTACTTAGACCAATATTTCAAAGATCAGATTTTTCCAGTTTTAACCCCTCTCGCAGTCGACCCAGGACACCCTTTTCCCTATATCTCAAACCTCAGTATTAATCTGGCAGTCGAGATTCAAGATCAAGCCTCTGCTGAATCTCACTTTGCTCGTGTGAAAGTGCCTAAGGTATTGCCTAGATTTGTTCAGCTACCCGAATCGCTAGAAGGGGCGCAGCCTTGTCATTGGACAGGTGTACCCATGGAGCAAGTGATCTCTCACAATATTGCAGCACTTTTTCCTGGTATGAGCGTCAAAGATTGCTATACCTTCCGCATTACGCGCAATGCAGATCTGTCGGTAGAAGAAGACGAGGCTGACGATCTGATGCTGGCTATCGAACAAGAGTTACGCAAGCGTAGGCTTGGTGGTTCAGTCGTACGGATGGAAATCGAGAAGGGTCTTAACGGGCCGATGAGAGCCACGCTGCTAGACCAGCTTTCTCTTCGTGAAAATGATGTCTATGACGTTGAAGGATTACTAGGGCTTACTGACCTAATGAGCTTTATGGGATTGCCCCTTAGTGAGCTCAAGGATGACCGTTGGAAGCCGGTGACACCTGCCCCTTGGAAATTAGCTGCTCAGCGAGAAGGAGAAGATGTTTTTTCGTTCATTCGGCGGCGCGATCGCCTAGTTCACCATCCTTATCAGGCGTTCTCAGGAACGGTGCAAACCTTCATCACTCAAGCGGCGATCGATCCAGACGTGCTAGCGATCAAAATGACGCTGTATCGAACGTCAGGTGATTCTCCGATTGTAAATGCTCTGATCAAAGCCGCTGAAAATGACAAGCAGGTGGTCGCGCTAGTAGAGCTGAAGGCTCGGTTTGACGAAGAAAATAACATCAACTGGGCTAGGGCGTTAGAGCGATCGGGCGTACATGTGGTGTACGGACTAATGGGACTAAAAACGCATACTAAAGTCGCTTTAGTCGTACGAAGGGAGACTAACGTCATCCGTCGCTATGTGCATATTGGCACCGGCAACTACAATCCTAAAACGGCCAAGCTCTACACAGATCTTGGCCTACTGAGCTGCCGAGAGGAACTAGGTACGGATCTTACTGACTTGTTCAACTATTTAACCGGATATTCGCGGCAGCAGACCTACAAAAAGCTGCTGATTGCGCCTGTAGATTTGCGATCGCGCATGACTCAGTTCATTCAGCAAGAAACTAAAAACGCCAAAGCTGGCAAACAGGGGCATATCATTGCCAAGATGAACGCCCTAGTCGATGCTGATATCATTACCGAGCTCTACAAAGCCTCCCAAGCTGGAGTCAAGATCGACTTGATTATTCGAGGCATTTGCTGCCTGCGTCCGGGTATTGAAGGGCTAAGCGAAAATGTTAATGTGGTCAGCATCATTGGGCGGTTTCTAGAACACTCTCGCATTTTCTATTTTCACAATGATGGCGATGAGCTGTTCTACATCGGCTCCGCTGACTGGATGCCTCGTAATCTAGATCGCCGAGTAGAAGCTTTAGTACCGATTGAAGATCCACCGCTGCGTTCAGAACTAGCAGCCTTACTAGAAACTTGCTTGCAGGACAACCGTCAAGCTTGGGAAATGCGGGCGGATGGCACCTACATACAGATACAGCCTGAAAAAGACGAAGACGAGATCAGCACGCACAAGATTTTGATGGAGAAGGCGCTCAGCCAGAGTTAGTATCCGACTGACTCTATACGTCTATCAATTCGATCTACTCGAATTTTTCTAGCTGCTCTAGCTTCAGCCAGACATTGGGCGTAGGCACACGACCAAACTTGACCAAGCCATAATCATCGCGAACATCTAAAATCTCGCCTCTGGTGTCAAATACATAGCTAGAAAGGCGGGTGTCGCTTGCTTTAGCCTCTACGCTATTTTCAAACTTCTCTCGAACCAGACGAACGAAATCTCCTTTCTTTACTGGCATAGCTCTCTCACGTAATCAAGTACTAATCGTTAGCCATCGGCAAGCAGTCCTTAGCAATCGGCTATTGGTCGCTCGTGCGAACTGCGACTGCCAGTAGTGGCTGCTGCCTACCGCTTATTGTATCGCCATCAAGACTATCGCTGACATTTTGGACAATAGTGGGCCGATCGCCCCGCTAGCTTTATTCGCACGATTTGTGTGCCACAGTTTCGGCAGGCTTTTCCTTCTCGGTCATAAACCCAAGCCACCCCGCCGTAGTTGCCATTGGTGCCATGGACGTCTCTAAAATCGCTGAAGGTAGTTCCTCCAGAGTCGATGCTAGTTGTCAACACGTCTTGAATGGCCTGATGTAGTTTGATAATTCTTTTGCGAGAGAGGCGATCGCACACCGCTGTAGGTCGAATTCCGCTTAAAAATAGCGCCTCGTCTGCGTAGATATTACCAATGCCTGCAACTAAGCGCTGTTCTAGCAACGCATTCTTGATTGGACGCTGTTTTCCCCTTAATGCAGTCGCTAGATACCCCGCTGAAAATTCTTCGGAAAATGGCTCTGGCCCCAGTTTTTGCAAACCAGTCATCACCGATTCTATAGCCCTATCAGGCGGTATCCACCACAGCCGCCCAAATGTGCGCTGATCAACGTACCTCAACTCCTTATCATCATCAAAAAAGAGCCTGACTCGGCAGTGTGTCTGCACTGGCTCATCCCTAGAGACCCACAGTAGCTGCCCAGTCATCCGTAAATGAACGCCTAGCCATCCCGCTGGTTCTAGCTTAGATAGAGGGCCCTGCTGCAGCGTTGCTGTCAAATATTTGCCGCGCCGATGCCAGCTATTGATTTGGGCGCTAGTCATCGCGTTTAAAAAATCATCAGCCAGTTCGGGGTAGGCAATCGTACGTGCTAAACGTACTTCTCCTCCTCGAACTGGCTGATTCAATGAGACTCGATTGAGACCGCGACGGACGGTTTCTACTTCAGGAAGCTCAGGCACTGCACTCTTCTATAGCGGTTACTACTTAATTAAAGTACAGCCAGTATAGACACCTTTAGACAGCAACCGGCTTAGCAATTTACAGCGCGTATTAAGCGTACAGCCTCTTTTGTTGGCTTCGGATCTTCTATTTCTTAGCAGCTTTCTTCGGTGGAGCCTCTACTTCTACTAGCTCTGCTTCAGAAAAATTGTTGGTGTTCACACCGGCATAGTTCACCTTGCTAAAGCGCACCACAACAGGATATTTGATGCCGCTTTGGTCGACTGAAGCAACAGAGCCAACCTCTCGAAACCAGTAAGACTCTGGGCGGAGAATTCTAACCTTAGAACCACGCTGAACCATGAATACTAACCCTCTTACAAAATGCTAGACAGACAGTAGGTTTTTGACAGACGCTACTTATCTCTCAACATTACTACTCTGTTGCTTCTCATCCTCACTTTTTAAGTTTTATTGCTACGAAGCGATAACTTTTGCAAAGATAGCGGCTCAAAACCCTTCTCACTCGATGCATATAAAAACACAGCAGTTCGAGCACCAAATTAGTTCGAGCACAAGATTCTTACGTGGGTGGTAGCAAGATCAAACTATTAGGTATGTAGCCACGGGCTGGCTGTAGCAGGTTGGCCCCAGGTGCAGGAGGAAGCGGCATGCGAGGAAGAAAGGTTGACGCTCGCCCTGCTGAGCCAGTTGGTACAGATACCGCTGGTGTTGGTAGAGCAGCGACGGAGCTAGAGGAGCTAGCAGGAAACGCCGCCACCGGTTCATCCGCGTCTTCAGCGGGGGCTGCGTCAGCCGCTGTCTCAGCGCTGCTGACGGGTCGAGCCACTTCGATCCCATTTTCTTCGAAGATCACTTTCGGTTCATAGGCCAGCGTATCAATGCGTTTGACTCGAACGCTGCCATTGCCAATGCGATCGCCCACCCGAACATACCGCTCAGGCTCGTTACCCGCTCGAACAATTGCATAAGGGGTACCGCCTAGCTGAATCACGCCGGAAACAGCAACGGTCGGTGCCACCACAGGCTGAGGAATAGAAGGCAGTTCTACAACGGGCGAGGGCTCTACCAGCGGTTCTTCCTGCACTCGGACGGCTGGCGGCGTCGGACTAGAAGGGGCAGAAGAGCCAGAAGAATTGTTGGCATTGCTGCTGCCAGCATTATTTCTACCAGTGTTGTTTGCGCTTGCTCTGGTTCTTTCGGGTAGCTCCGCCAGTTCAGGCGCTAGTGGAATGGGCAAAGTCGCAAATGGATCGGTGCGCGATCTAGAGACTTTCTGAGCCCTAGCTGATGGGTCAGTTGATTGAATCAAGTCCGCTGTCACAATCGGTGGCGCATCTATCGTAGGATCTTCAAATGCTTCATTGTCGGCTGTCCCATCTAGCGCACTAGCGACGCCTTGACCCGCTTCAGCCACCCGTTCTTGCGTAGCGGCAATCGGATCGATGATTTCAATATCTTCCCCAGCACTTAAATACTGACAGCCAGTTAATGGAGCTGTTACTGCTAAGACCAGTAGCAGATGCCGCACATTTTGATTTCGCATAGGACAGATAAGTCAAGGATTTTAATCTGGCGCGGTCGCTCTAGTCCGGTTACTAGCCACTTACTGATCGCTGAGCGGACGTTATACAGAAACCTGCGCCCTCTTAGAGTAGACAGAAAGGAATAAAACTAACAGGTTTGGTCTATCCTTGCTGTAGCTAGTCATCCTTCTCTGGCTGGTCGCATAATTACCTGCAAATGCTTCAGCCCCTTTTTGACTCGGCGTGAGACCGTGACAGAACTAATACCTAACTTCTCAGCAGTTTCTTTTTGAGTGAGATCGTGCAAAAAGACAAACTCTAAGACTTCACGGGTTCGTTTTTCTAGCTGGCCTAGCGCCTGCTGAAGCCGAATTCTGTCTTCTTGAGCAAGCTGAAAGCTGCGGTAGCTAGCATCGGGCAAAAGATCGCCTAGCGACGATGCCCCACTGCCGTCTTCTCTAACAGGCGCGTCTAAGCTGAGCAAATGACGGTTGCTGCTAGCTAGCTTCACTTGTTGCCACTCTTCTACAGTAACGTCAAGCTGAGCGGCAACTTCATGGTCGCTGGGTTTACGATTCAACTCACTCTGCAGATGTCGGATAGCGTGCGCTGATTGACTTTGCAGAGTCTGCCATTTTCTCGGGATACGGACAACTGTCCCTTTATCCCGAAGATAGTGTTGGATCTCACCGCGAATATAGGGAATAGCAAAAGAGCTAAATGCATATCCTCTTTCTAAGTCAAATCGCTCGATAGCGTTGATCAAGCCTAGACTGCCGACTTGCATCAAATCGTCAAAAGTCTCACCAGAATGACGTAGCCAGCGGTGTGCTTCCTGGCGGACTAGTCCAATATTGAGTTGCACTAGACGATTACGCAACTGAAGCGAGCGATCTTTTTGGTAGAGGCTGAGAAGCTCAAGAGACTGATTCTTCAGAACCTTGTGAGGTGAAGCGTGCATACAAGAAAAACCCATCGGATATCGAAATAGAGATCCTTGGGCCAATGGAGAAGAAGGACTATTAGCGCCCCAGCTAGAGTACTAAGTCAAATTTGATGTAGTTCAGCTACAGCGCTAATAAGATCAGCGTAATTAGGCCGATTTTCTATCGCAATTGGGTTTTTACGGAATCAAAAACTTGGAGAGCTAGCCAAAAGAAAAGAGCACCGTAGAAGGTGCCCTTTTCGAAAGATATTTTAGTGCTAGCCAAAGTATGACTAGATCAAAGCAAAACTGAATCAAATAAAAGCTGAGCTGCCGTTAGAACAAATCTAAGCGTCGAATTCAGTTTCAATCCGACCATAGAAAACGCCCTGCAAGCGAACATCGTCTGCAGCGGCAGTTCCCATATCGGTATCAGAAGGCTGTTCGGAGATAAACGTACCGCCAATTTCACCTGTATTGCTATCTACCTTAGAAATCTGCAAGGAGATAGTGCCGCTACCAACATCAAAGGCCTTAACATTTTCTCTGGCTAGATCGTTCGCATCAGCGCGGGCAGGCAGTGCTACTGCGTTATCGTAGCCAGTTGTCAGACCTCGCGCCTTAGGATCGAGGAAGTTGGAAGTGCGATAGGAGGGCACTCGGAACGATCCCTCAAAATCAGTGGACGTAGTGATTGCGTTAAGGCCGGCCTGAGAGCGAGCTTCGAGCCCTTTAATAGTGAAGAGGAAAGGAATCTGATCGCCACCAGGTAGAAGCACGGTGATAGGTTGGAAATCCATGCCTAGTTTCTCATCAAAGACTAGGCTACCGTCTTCTTGAAGGTTGATATCGCCACTTACCTGCTCAATAGAAGTGGTATAGCGAGTGAGCGACTTTCCAGAAACAAATTCAGCTTCTTTTCGCTTGTTGGCAGACTCCTGTTTAACAAAGAAGCTCGTAGGCTCTAAGCACAGGTCAACTAATTTGTAGGTAGTGCCGTCTTCAATCGGAATTTGACCACGGCGAGTTTCATCTACCTGAGGACAGCTATTAGCCAGTCCGGTGTTGCGAATTTGATCATAAGTGAGTGGAATTTCGCTGGTGGCGGAAGGGGCTTCACTACAGGCTGTCAAGACGCCTAAGCAAAGGGCAAAAAACGCAGCAAGAAGAGCGCGATACCTCATGGGTAACCTCAAGATTATTAGATGTTAAAGGGTATTTAGTACATAAGTTTACACTGCCTCCGTCCAGTTTTGAGGCTAGGTTTAAGCGGTAAACTGCTTGCACTAGCGGCTAGCGATCGCGTAGGCTCAATCAGGTTGATGGCTATAGAAATGCCAAGATGCAAGGCAAACAGGGTTTCACCTTCGCGATTCAGAAGGCACCAGTGTTGCTGAGCGTTTAGCCTAGATCGTCCAAACAAACGGGTTACAAAAGTTAAAACGGTGAGAAATTCTACCTCTCAAGACTCTACTGACCTGAATGAGAATGACCTGAACGAGTTAGTCCAGGCTGTGCAATCTGCCGCACAGCATAGAGAGGGTAACTGCCTCGCTTTATTGGAGCTGCTGAGGCGGTTAGAGCGCCTACATTACGATATTCGAGACACCTTGTTTAGAGATGCGCTGCCTGATAATCGACAGCGGCTATATCGGCTGTTGAAAGACATTGAGCGAGAGGGTGGATGGCCCTATATCCAAAGGATGCAACTCTTATCTCTGCTAGAAAATCTGGAGAAAGCAGAACAGACATCTGGGTATGCTGAAGAAGACCCGGATAAGCCATGCTAGGCAGAGACTAACCCCGTTTTGTCTTTGATGTTCTTCCTAATATTCATAGGTGATTTATCAGTGACTAATCAGTGACTAATCATAAGTTCACCTTCGTATTATAGATTGTGATCAAACTGGGTGATGAGATTGAAGTAGTCAGGCTAAATTGTATGGCTTAGCAGCAGTCTTTCTAGCCTTTGTCGATGAAAATGATAGGGCAATCAAACCGTTAGCGGAGTGGAGCGGCCAGTTAGGTGAATGTATTTGCTCCTGTAGGTTATGCCCTTTAACGCAAACTTTTCGCTCAAAGTCACTAGTGCATCTGATAGAGGTGTCACAGCTAACTAGCCATATCACAGATGGAAAAAAGTAGGATAGCCAAAGGTTAATAAAAAGTTTATTGACAAAGCAACCAATTAAGCAAACAGCTATGGTCTTGAGAGTGAAGCAAATCGTTAGAAAGCTCTACAGAGTATGGCTACCTCAGAGGCTGAAACAAAAGTGGCTGCGAATTGCTGTGCTTAGCTGCTTTTTACTGGTGTCGCTGCACTCTATGATGGCTCGCTCTACGATGGCTCAGTCTGCTGCGGCGAGCATGAACCGATTCTGCCAGATTTCTGAGGTTGAAGCACAGAGCACAGAGTCCTTACGCTTAGCGGGACTGCAGGGAGATGAAGTCTCGCAGAGACAGTATGAGATGCGATCGCGTCAGCATGCAGAGGCGATGAGAAACTGCCGGCGCACGCAATGGCCAGAGAACCAAGCTGTTTGGCTAAGGCTGTACCCCTGCGACCTGCGCCCAGGTGGCCTAGATACGCTGATGGATCGGATTGTGAACCTTGGCTATAACCAGGTTTATATCGAAGCGTTTTCTAATGGTCAGGTGCTGCTGCCCAAGAATGATAACCCTACGGTTTGGCCAAGTGTCGTTCAAGCTGAAGAATTTGCCGATCGCGATCTGTTGGCAGAAGCGATCGCCGCCGCCCGTGCGCGCAGTCTAGATGCCTATGCTTGGATGTTTACCCTGAATTTTGGCTATTCCTATGGTCAGCGTTCCGACAGACGGCAGGTACTGGCTCGAAATGGCAGAGGATCAGATACGCTGGACTATGCCAACAACGGCAAGAGCGGTAAGTCTGAAGAAGTATTTATCGATCCCTACAACCGCGTTGCCCAGCAAGACTATCAGCAGATGGTGCAGGCAGTGCTGGCGCGAAAACCAGATGGCGCGCTGTACGACTATGTCCGCTACCCGCGTTTAGTCGGCGGTAATTCGGTAGCAAGTCGGGTAAAGGATCTGTGGATTTACGGTCCGGCGGCCAGACAAGCGCTGGTGCAAAGAGGAACTAATGGTAAGGGCCGAGCGCTCATTCAGCGTTTCATGCAGCAGGGCTATCTAACGGATACAGATGTTTCCCAAACGGACAGTTTGTACCCTAGTGAAGGAGAACCGCTTTGGCAGAGTCGGACCCCTGCACCTGTAGCACCCGATGATTTAGCCCCGGCCTCTGAAAGACGACCTGGTTTACAGCTTGAGCTATGGCGGCTGAGCGTAGCCCATGCGATTCAGGGCGTGGTCGATTTTCTACAGGCAGGCGCGACTTCTGCGAGACAAGCAGGCATTCCAGCCGGAGCGGTCTTCTTTCCAAACGGTAATCGAGCGATTGGGAATGGCTATGATTCTCGCTTGCAGCACTGGAACCGATTCCCTGAATGGTTAGACTTTCATCCCATGGCCTATGCAGTTTGTGGAAATACGAACTGCATTGTCGATGAAATAAGACGAGTATTAAATGTGCGGCGTAATCCGGCAACGGTGAAGCCTGCGCTAGCAGGTGCATGGGGGATCACGGAGCGAGAAAGGCCCTCTTTAGAAGCACAGATGGATGCGCTGCAGCGATCGCTACCTCAGCTGAAAACGGTCAGTCATTTCTCTTTTGATTGGCTAGACGCCGAATTCAATCGGTCGCGAAAGTTCTGTTCATCGGCAGATCGGCGGATAGATCGCGAGGTGCTGTTAAGATCAGAAGATACGGGCGCAGCAGGTGTGGAAGTAGAAGGCAACTAGCTGCGAGCTTAAAGACTTTCTTCATTGGTCTTTTGCGAACGTGCTTCTACGGAATCTTGTAGATATCCTCTAGGTGTGATGAACCAACCTTTATGGCTCTGGCTGCTGCGGTTACCGATGATAACCGTGGTGAGCATGTCAATCGGGTGGGTGAACATCTCTTGTAGGGTGGTGAGCGTGATGCGCTCGTCGGGGCGGTAGAGCGATCGCGCCAAAGCCACAGGCGTTTTAGGGTCTCGGTGCTGCAAGAAACAGTCGCGAGCAAAGACAATCTGCTGGGTTCGAGTTTTGGATTTGGGATTGTAGAGAGCTACCGTGAAGTCAGCTTCAGCAGCGGCGCGCAGTCGGTTCTGGATCACGGGCCAGGGCGTTAGTAAGTCGCTAAGGCTGATGGCGCAAAAGTCGTGCATCAGCGGTGCCCCGACCTTAGCAGCGGCAGACTGTAGAGCGCTGACGCCGGGAAAGACCTGAACCGCCGGAACTTCACCGTTCCAATCTGTGGCCCGCAACTGTTCAAAAACGAGCCCAGCCATTCCGTAAATACCACAGTCACCAGAGGAGATAACGGCTACGGTCAGCCCCCATCTGGCAAGATCAATTGCTCTTTCGGCGCGCTGCCGTTCTTGAGTGATAGGCAGCCCTTCGACAATCTGGCCAGGACGTAAAAGCGGACGAATCAGATCGATGTAGAGCGTGTAGCCAATCACAACATCCGCGTTGATAATGGCAGCCTTGGCCGCAGGCGTGATTTGGCTAAGGCTGCCAGGCCCCGTGCCGATGAGGTGAAGCTGGCCATGTCGTCCGGTATATTCAGTTTGAGCCTGGGCGATCGCAACAGTGACTGCGCCCGTCAGCCCCGGTTGCTTAACAATGTGCTTTTGAACGCACAGTTGGCTAGAGCCTGCGGCTTTTAGAGCAGCAGCTTCCGCCACACTGGGCGTCTGAACAGCCTGTTCAACAATCTCAGAGGGATTGGGAACGTCGATTTTTTTCAGACTGTCTGCATCGAAGCATTTTAGCGGCCAATTCTTTTCCTGAAGCAGTTCGAGCAGACCCACTTCGTCCGCTTTGAGAGAGAGCGTAGCAACCCCCGCGATCGCGTCCATCGCCAAGTGATTTTCCACGCAAGCTTTTTCAATAGCGTAGGCAATTAGCGCTTTATCCGTCCCGCGCTCACACCCAATCCCCAACCACAGCACACGCGGATGCCACTGCGCTTTTGGTAGTGCTGCATCCGGGCTGAAAGTTCGCTGAATAGGACTAATCCAGATCCGGGCTTGAGGAGAAGGAAAATCGTTTCGATCTTTGAATTCGGGGAAGCCAAATTGAAAGATGTGAGATTTAGGTAAGTGCTTTTGCCAAAGGTCTGTGCCAGCTTCTTGGATGATCTGAATCGGCGCTTGCTTAGCAACCGCACTGCTAACGCCTAACCAGTCTCCTGTTCCTTGCTTCCATCCAAATGGCTTACCTAGAGTATCAATCGCAGGTAGCTCTAGACCATTCGCCGCACCCGTTAGAATCGGCTGGGCCTCTAGCAACTGACCGACTTGCAGCGTGAGCCGATCGCCACCGCCTTGATGTCCGCCACATAGGCTAATAGCAACTTTTCTGGCCTGATCGACTACAACAATCGCCGGATCAACGGTTTTGTCAGTGAGTAAGGGCGCAATCAGCCGAACGACCGCGCCGCTAGCCAAACAAAAGACAAAGCCTTCATACTTTCGCCAGTGCGCCTGCAAGAAAGCCGATAGAGAAGTGTCATAGACACAATAGCTGAGATTTAAGTTGGCCGCCTCATGCTGCAGGCCAGGCGAAATCCATAGCTGAATGGTCCGAGCGGCCTTTCTATGCTTGACATTACGCTCGCCATTACGTGGTAGACCTTCAGGCGAACTTTCACACAGTGGGGCTAGGCAGCGTAAGCCCAAAGGCGTTGTCGTAATTGCAGCAATAGGTGACATGGATACACTACAAACCTGTTCTACTTTGAGACAACTAAAATCACACCGCAGGCAATCAGAAAGATTCCTATCATCCTTAATAGCGACACGGGCTCTTTGAAAACAAATATGCCGATGAAAACAGAAAGAATGTAGATAGAAGCAGAGCTAGGGGCGGCGATACTGAGCTTTACACGAGAGAGTAGAAGAATGTATGCGATCGCACCCACCCCATAAAAAGCCAGTCCTGCAATTAATTCGGGAATGAGGACGCTACCAACGACACGTCCTACCAAAGTTGGAGCCACAACCGACTCAATCTTTAAAGCGCCTAGCTTGAGCAACAGCTGACCACAAGCCGCCATCACTACCGAAAACAGGAGCAAGAGAAATTCGTAAAAAGTCACAGCTATAAAAATACGCGGCGTACGTGTAGCCCAAATGGTGTTCACTAGGCTATGGCGTAGCCCCTCCTCTAGGGTTATGCATCTGTGCGCCGTAAGTCAATTCTTTCGACAGTTGAACTGCTATTCGCCTACACGGGTCAGCCCGCTAGATACTCACGCATGTCGCCCTGGCGCTTACGCAGCTTCGTCAGCGCCTCTCTTTCAATTTGACGAACCCGCTCACGACTAATATCTAACATCGCGCCAATCTTAGCGAGTGTCATATTTTTACCGTCTTCTAAACCAAAACGAAGGGCGATTACTCTCTGCTGCTGCGGCGTTAGATCAGCCATGATCCGCTTTAGATCGCTCTTGAGCGAAGAGGTAACCGCGTAGTCATCTGGCGTTTGGCCATCGTCTTCTAGCAGATCGCCAAGCTGGGTGTCCTGATTGTCACCCACCTTTAAATCTAAAGACAGCGGCTGGCGAGATTTATCTAGATACTCGCGTACCTGCTTGACGGTAAAACCAGTTTCATCAGCAATTTCAACAGCAGTAGGCGTGCGACCATGCTGCTGAGCGAACTGGCGCTGGGCCTTTTTAATTTTGTTCAGCTTTTCAGTAATGTGAATGGGCAGGCGAATAGTGCGGCTTTTTTCTGCGATCGCACGGGTGATCGCCTGACGAATCCACCAGTAGGCATAGGTACTAAACCGATATCCCTTGGAAGGATCAAACTTTTCTACACCGCGCTGCATACCGATTGTGCCCTCTTGGATCAAATCCAGCAGATCCACATTGCGCTTGATGTATTTTTTAGCGACAGAGACAACCAAACGCAGGTTCGCTTCTACCATTCTGTGCTTGGCTCGCTCACCTTCTGCCACGATAGCTATCAGCTCATCTTCAGAGATCTTGGCCGCTGCGGCCCATTCACCATCAGTAGGTTCACGATCAAGGGTTTCAGCTAGCTCACTCTGAACTACTGTAAGCGCCATCAACTTTTGAACCTGCTTGCCTAGCACGATCTCTTCTTCGTGAGTCAGCAGCGGCACACGACCAATCTCTTTGAGGTACGAACGAACGGGATCCCTAGACGAATTAGCTTTCATTGTAAAAATCGTGCGGCAGTAAATAGAGCAGCAATACTAGGACACAAAAAGGGGAAAAGGAACGCACCCATGGCTTTAGCCATTTCGCTTCAGACATTCTTAACTAGCCAAAACCCCTGCCATCAGTAGATGGAAGATCTAGCTAGACAGCCAGAAAATGTACATGAAGCCCTTAGTCGTCTCGTTGTTTTACTAATAGTAACAAAATGTAACGTAAATGAGAAAACATTACTCTCTCTCTATTGAGGTATGTTTTTGGTTTTCTACACCTATGGCCTTGAGCGCTTGGAGAGTGAGAACTTCACCTCACCCTCAAAACTCTGTATATAGTGGTAGAAGCCCGCGTCGTCGTACGGCGCTAGCGGTGAGACCCCACGTCGCTTAGCGGCGCTAGGAAATGCTCACCAAGACAGGGAATGCCTACTAAGACAGGGGGCTGAATAACTCGCGTGCTACGTAAATCTACGTAACGTAATAATTATTAGGCAGCGCTAAACAAGTACATTCTTCGGATACTCAATTCGCTTGTGATTATGCTGCTGCCAAACCTGAATGAAAACGCTCGCAATAATATCCATGTCGCCTCGGCTCAGACCACTGTCTACAAGCTGACGACTGCGCCACCGAGCCCGTAGGATCCGGTTGACTAGACTATAGGCTTCATCCATAGAGGCTTCTGGCTTGAGCGATCGCAGCGCTGCTTCACAAGAATCTGCCAGCATCGTAATTCCAGTTTCAGGGCTTTGGGGAATAGGCCCGTCGTAACTAAAGTCCGCTTCGTTGACGACTAGCGACGGCTCTTTTTCCTGACGCTGCTTAGCCTGCTGATAGAAATAGCTGATTTTCATATCGCCCTGATGCTCAGGGATAAATGCCTGCACCGCCTGGGGCAGCCGATACTTCCTAGCCATCACTAGCCCTTGGGTCACATGCTTTCTGATGATGCCAGCGCTAATCCACGGATCGTCGATCTCGTCGTGCTTGTTAGGTCCTCCCAGCTGGTTCTCAATGAAGCTCTGGGGGTCGTGCATTTTGCCGATGTCATGATAGAGCGTTCCAGCCCTCACTAACTCCACATTGCGACCCAATGCGCGAGCCCCCGATTCTGCCAGATTAGCCACGAACATTGTGTGCTGGAACGTACCAGGGGCTTCAGCGGCTAAGCGCTTTAATAAGGGCCGATTAGGATTGGCCAGCTCTGCTAGACGAATCGGCGTGACTACATCGAAAAAGTGCTCTAAATAAGGACTAACCCCTAATGCCAGCACGCTCCAAGCAATGCCATATACCCCATGCAAAGCAGAGCCAATAAAGATAGATTTCCACAGGGGCGCTGCTACCGTTAGGCGCATCAAAGTCAAAATAAAGTGAACGATAGCTTGGCTAAGGCCAACAAAACCACCTAGTAGCGCAAATTCTTCGCGCGATCGCAGCTGCGGTGCAATCCACGTCCCCAGCAGTGCTGCCGCAGCCCCCGCTACTAGTGGAATTACGCTGATCGCTGTGCCAATTGGCAGTATCAGCATTAGGAGTCCAATGACAGTCACACCGAGCGCATTGCCATAAAAGCTTCCCACCAATAGCCCTACCGCAGGCAGTCCGATTGTCGGCACTTTCAGCGCTGCCAGCACTGATACCCCTAAACACAGCAGCAGAACTAGCAAGTGATCTCGCTGATTTAGCTGGTTTACCTGCAGATGATCTACCCATAGATAAAAAGCGACTGCACAGGTAATCAGCACACTAAAGCCACACAGACCTACCCAGTTGAAATAGCGATTTGTCAGACCGAAATAGTCCAGCAGTACAAAATCAGAAGCATCAATCGGCTCGCTAGCACGAACAATCAAATCGCCCTGTTCTACAGAAAGCATCACCGGGTCAATTTGACCCACTGCCCGCTCTGCCTGTTGGCGAGTGCGCTCTTCATCGACCACCAAATTCGGGGCAACTGAAGTCGCTATAAACTCTGCGGTCATTGCTTTCACTTCTGGGTCAGGCTCATCTGAGACTCTCGACTCTATTGCCCTACGCAGCAAATCATCTGGGGTGCCGACGCTAATGCCTTGAAGCATCATCTCGTTAAGTAGCTGACGAGAGGTTGTCTCTAGCCTGCTCCACTGCTCCTCTGATAGCTCGAACAGCCGATAGTTGTAGAGCAGTCGCCCTTCTGTATTCGCTGCTGCTGCTAACGCTTCTATATCTTTTTGATATTGCTGCCTACGATTTTCTAGGCGAATCTGCAACTGTGCCAGCCTTGGTAAACTGTAAAGTTCGCGATAGGCAAGTAGCTCTTGCAAGGCAAACTTTTGTATGGCTGTCAGGGAACTTAGCTCAGCGTCGATCTCGTTTGGAGCTGCTTCAGTCGGTACTGCCGTTGAATCGGCAATAGCTTGTACCTGGGCGGCGAAAAGATCGGGCTTT
The DNA here is from genome assembly GCF_015207105.1 of cf. Phormidesmis sp. LEGE 11477. GTDB lineage: Bacteria > Cyanobacteriota > Cyanobacteriia > Phormidesmidales > Phormidesmidaceae > Phormidesmis. The sequence goes on along the minus strand of NZ_JADEXO010000041.1, from coordinate 9,604 downwards.
TTAGCTAAACGCCAGACCACTTGCCATTGAGCTTCAGTCGCCTGAAACAAAAAGTCCTGCGTTGTTTGCGAAAGCGTTTCTAAGTTGAGAAAAGGTGGATTTCCGGCCTGAGCTCGCAGCTCACGTCCCTGCTGCAAAAGCGTATTGAGCGATCGCATTGCCATCGCTGTTTGTTCAGGATCTATTCTCAATACCTGAACTAGGCCGCTGCGAACTGCCTCGCGACGACTTTCGGTCGCTTTTCTATCCTCAACTACGGCGTTCGCAGGGGCATAAAAAGTTTGTGGTGCGATAGAACGAACATCTAAAGCGGGCTGCCGATAGAATCGCTGACCGAAACAGGTCGCCAAAAGCATAACCGCGAGTAGAGTCACCATCCAAGTCCGCCTAGAGCCGATGGGTGAGCGAATCAGCGTATGCCCTGTAGAACGGCGAGCACAAGGACGCCGGTTGTGGTGAGGACTTTGGGGAAGATAGGGTCGTGGCCTTGTGTGCTCACTGCCGTTAGCATGAGCAGCAGCTTGCCCATTGAGCCCCTTAGTATGAGCCTCAGCATTGGCGCAGACCGGGTCGAGAGAAGACTTTGCCATCGGCTGAGTGTCTCCTAGCAGCAAAAAATTTTGGGCACCGTTGATCAGAGGAGAACATCGACGAGCAACTTTTTTCTTTAAAGTTCGACTAGATGGCTTTAGTCGAACAATGATTCTCCTAAAAGAGGCAGGAACAACCTTCTTCCAAACCTGGCGAATCCGATTAGCAACATGGCGGAGAGCACGCATAATCCTCACCGGACAACCTACCTAATCCACCAATGTAGCAAAGCTACAAATGGCGACACGCAAAAAATTAAGAAAACGGTGCGAGCTCAGAAAATAGTTCATCTAGCTATTATAGTGCGTGACTTTCTGACGACACCTGCCCACTGGTCGAACAGGCCGTTGGCTAAGTTAATCACCTGGCATAGCTGCCAGTTCAGCCCCACATTATTTTTTCCCAGGTCATTTTCTTCTGTGTAATGTTGCTTGCTGTTAGGCAGTATCTGCCAAAGAACAGGCAAAGATTCCCTGCCGCCTGCGGCACCTGCAACTATGCCTGCCATCATACTAGACAAGACCGTTGCGGATTCTGATGAAGGTGTGACGATTGGTGGTGCAAAAACAGGTTGGGCAGAGCCGATAGTAGCGTTGTTAGTAGCCCAAGGTTTTTGAGCTCTGTACACGGCAGCACAATAATCGTTCGGGTAGGTTAGCGCGATCGCAATCCCCTCAATCACCGCATCCGTCACCGCATCCGTTACGGCGGCTGAGCCAGGCCGCATGCGATCGCCTAGCGACAGCCAGAGGTCTATGTAATCGCGACGCTGCAAAGGCGACAGCCCACAGTCCGAGGCTCGTACTTCCAGCGTGGCTATAGAAGGAAAGTGAGTCGGCCAGGCTGATCCGCTCAAAACCATTGATAAAACATCTCCTAACACCAGCATTTGCATCAGAGACCGCACGTTCTGGTCTAGGTCTTCTCTAGCTATCAGTTCGAGAACCGCTCCGCATCGCCTGATGTAGTCACTGTGATAGCGCAAAAGCACAGGCAAACTGTCGAGCACAGAGACTGAATCCAATACTGAGGTCTTGAGATATTGGAGCTTGAGATGCTGAGGACTGTGCAAAAATATGTCAATTTGAGTGAAGTGACGCGCGATCGCAATCGATAGAGCCATTTGGTCACCACGCTCTGCCAATAAGGCATCACCAGATTGTTTACCAGACTCCCAAGACTGCTCACCAAAGTCCCGCTTACTCAAGTCTTGCTCATAGTCTTGGAAGTGCAAGGCAACAGGCAGCAGCCAAAGCCCAATCAAGCCTCCTTGGAATCTATCGCGTACCAAACCATCGTTAGACAAACCATTATTAGATAAGACCAATCTTCTCAATCACCTTTGCACCGTCAATTGTATCTGTATATATTGATATGGCTTGATGGACATTACGCGCAAGGCTAAAGGAAACCCATAATGGTAAGTAAGCCCTTCTTTCAATATCTGAAAACTAAGACAACGCTGATATCGGCCTTGTTAACGAGTACTGCAATCAGCGCATTCGTAGCCGTTCCAGCCGGTGCGTCTATTCTCTACCCCACTAACAGATCATCTGCTCTAACCCCACAGACTCTAACCCCGCAGAGCCAGATCGCTCAAACTCCAACTATTGTTTACCCAACATTGCGTGATGGAAGCACAGGCGAAACCGTCAGCAGACTGCAAGCTACCTTAAAGCTACTAGGATTTTATCAAGGCGACGTTGATGGAATTTACAGCCAGCTAACCCAACAAGCTGTCAGTGCATTTCAGAGTGCTACCAACCTCACTGCCGATGGCATCACAGGACCAGCCACTTGGCGAAAACTACTTCCTACACCGAGCGATATAAGTGAGAGCACGACTGGTGGAACGGCCAGCACCACAGAAACCTCTAACCCAGAAGCACCTGTAGAATCTGCTCTTGAGCAAACTGCAACCAACCCAGCTGAATCTTCTCCGCCAATGCCAATCCTGCGACCTAGCGCTGAAGGCTCTGCTGTCTCGCAGTTGCAAAGAGAACTGCAAACGCTAGGTTACTATGACAGTACTATTGACGGTAAGTATGGAGAACTTACAGAAGCCGCTGTCCGAGAATTTCAGGCGGATCAGCAGCTAGTCGTCGATGCTATTGTGGGTCCCTCTACTTGGGCAGCCATCAGAAGAGAATTACAAAACTAGCACTGGCTGTTTTGTCTAGCAAAATCCTATTTTTTACCTAGATCTAGCCACAGAACCTAATCTAGCCACAGAGGAAGATCACCGCCTCCCATCATCGCGGCATCATAGCTATCGAAAGCGCTGTCGAAAGTGGAACTAGCATGGGTAATGAAGGTCATATAATCGCTCATCAGAAAGTAGATGCCTACAATAGCAGCCGCAGAAGAAGCGACCAAAAAGCCCGCCAGCATTAAAGAAAACTCTTGGTTTTCGACAGCTCTATCCATAAGACGGAGCGCCCAAAAAACCAGACCAGTCACAATAATAAGAATCAGTAAAATCATTGAGGAAGGTTAAGTCATAGATTGGGCTGTTGTTGAAGAGCTGCCCCCCTTCAATAGTTAGAAATTCAGAAAAAGCTAAAGCCCTTGTACCAGTCTTCAAAGCCTTTTTCAGCAACGCTTTCTAGTAGTAACGCTTTCTAGTAGCAGCTTTGAGCAGCATCAGAGCTTCGTAGAGATTTGGAGATCCCATGAAAACCGCTCTATGAAAACCGCTCTTCTCATCTTCTATCAGAGCCTTCACATAGCTTAACAGAATTACTCATAATTAGCTATGGTTGATGCACAAAATGTGCAGTATCGCAGTTCTTCGATAAAGTCTAGATTTTGCGGGCTTTAGCGAAGTAAATACCAAGCTACTCAGCTAACCAATTCTCATTTTCTATTTCTAAGTAAACGATACGTTCTGTTTCAGAAAAACCAGAAATCTATAAGGTTTTGTAAACATTTAGCGACGGACGATCAGATTGTGACGAGATAAATGATCTTTGATCTCATCGACGCTCAACTGGCCGTAGTGAAGCAGTGAAGCTAGCAAAGCAGCTTCAGCCTTACCCGTTGTTAAAGCTTGATAGATATGCTCACAGGTGCCTGCACCGCCCGAGGCAATCACTGGCACGTTGACTCTGCTAGCGATCGCCTCGGTTAGAGCCAGGTCATAGCCAGCTTTTGTGCCATCTGCGTCCATGCTAGTCACTAGCAGCTCCCCGGCCCCTCGGCTGACGACCTCACAGGCCCAAGTCACCGCATCTAGACCCGTATTTTCTCTACCGCCTCTAACAAATACGTCCCAGCCAGCCTGGGACGACTGCTCAGACCGTCGCCGCGCATCAATCGCGACAACGATACACTGACTGCCAAAGCGATCGCTGGCTCGATTAATTAGGTCCGGGTCTCGCACCGCCGCTGAATTGATGCTGACTTTGTCGGCCCCGGCTCGAAGCAGCTTCTTAATCGTGTCCAAAGAGCTGATGCCGCCGCCTACTGTCAGAGGAATAAATACCTGCTCAGCCGTGCGATACACCACGTCGTAAATCACATCTCTGTCTTCATGAGTAGCAGTGATGTCTAGAAAAACGAGTTCGTCAGCGCCTGCTTCGTTGTAGATTTTGGCTAGTTCGACCGGATCGCCTGCATCTTTTAAATCAACGAAGTTAATCCCTTTTACAACACGGCCCGCTTTGACATCGAGGCAAGGGAGAATTCTTTTGGCGAGCATAGGGCTTTTCTTTAATGGGTTGTTCTAGTTCTAGGCAGTTTCTAGTTGATGAAAACTCCCCAGATCGGCCCGAGTCGCTGATAGACTGATTACTGGCCTTGAGGTAGACAATAGTAAGGATACAGTCTTTGAACATGGATTTAGAAATCGGACAGCGGGTTCAAGTTCGTCGCCTGCGCGATCGCGTCGACAAAAAGCTCGCAGCTCGGCTTGGAGAGACAGCCGTCATTCAAGACTTCAAGGTGTTAGATGGCCAAAATATTGGAGCTTTAGTAAGCTTTGAGTCCGATGAGTTTACTACCTGGTTCTTTGAAGACGAACTACGTCCAGTAGCTGACTAATATGACGCTTATTCTCACATTTTTAGGTAAAGGGGGTACCGGACGCACGACAGTTGCGATCGCCGCTGCCCAGAAACTAACCGATGAAGGCAAGCGGGTTTTATTGATCTCGCAAGAGGCCGGACCTGCCCTTTCGCTGCTGACAGGCACTGAAGTTGGCACCGAGCCTATCGCTGTTAGCGTCGCCGAAAAGTCATTTCAAGCGGTACAGCTACAGACAACTCAGCTCGTCGATAAAAACTGGGAAAAGCTTAAGCAGTTTGAGGCGCGCTACCTGAGAGACCCTTTCTTTAAAGCGGTGTTTGGTCAAGAGCTAAGCGTGGTGCCAGGAATGGACGATTTTCTAGCGCTTAATGCGATTCGCGAATATACCGAAAGCAGTCGGTATGACGTGATTGTGCATGACGGGCCGGGCAATCAGGCCAGCTTGAGGATGTGGGGCGCGATTGGTGGCATTGACTGGTACTTCCGGCGGTTTAAGCAGGTCTTTCAAGATTCGCAGTTCTATCGGTCGATTTCTCCTTTTATCGGCCCTGTGACTGGCGCAGTCTTCAGCAGCGGCTTGTCAGGAGACGTTTGGAATCAGCCCGAGACGCAGAGCGTAGAAGGTATGGTTGCCAAAGGCAAAGCGATGGTCAAAGATCCAATGCAGCTGCGCGCCTATGTAGTCACCACTAGCGATAAGGTTGCGATCGCCACTGGAAAATACCTGTGGAGTGCCGCTCAGCAGATTGGCCTCACTGTTGCCGGGGCCATTGTCACCGCGCCCTATGGCGGACAGGTTGACTCTGCTGCCGCCTCTACTGCCTTCGACCCCATTCCAGTGAGCACACTGAACCATAGCGATCTTGGTAGTGAGCTTAGCGGTGGCACAGGGGGCGCATCAGGCGGCTGGCGATCTCTGGCGGGCGCACTGCCAGCTCTTGCAGAACCGGTTTCTGTGCCTAGCCCGATGAGTGTGGATGTAGCTAACAGCACAGTCAAACTGTTTTTGCCGGGCTTTGATAAAACTCAGGTAAAGCTAACGCAATATGGACCAGAAGTCACCGTAGAAGCAGGCGATCAGCGGCACAACGTATCTTTGCCGCCCACGCTAAAGGGCCGATCGGTGACAGGTGCTAAGTTCCAGTCAGGCTATTTGATCATTTCTTTTAGCTAGACGATTTTGCTCAGCGATAGTTTTACCCAGCGATAGTTTTACCCAGCGATAGTTTTACCCAGCACACTTAGGTATTGTTATGTGCCGTGCTACTTACGAGTGTTGTTTCAGTCAGTAGGGACTAGAGGAGCCTGAGATGTCCGACGATATGCAATCTTCTACAACGCCGCTACCCGATTCGCCATCTGGTGAGGGGGGAAAGGAAAACGTAGGCGAGATCAACAGTGCTAAGACTAGTAAGACTCGTCAGCTACTCGGCATGAAAGGTGCAGAAGCCGGCGAGACCTCTGTTTGGAAAATCCGACTTCAGCTGATGAAAGCGATCACCTGGATTCCATTGATCTGGGGCGTCGTGTGCGGTGCGGCTTCTTCTGGAAAGTTTACTTGGACGCTCGAAAACGTTTTGATCTCAGCCGCCTGTATGCTGATGTCTGGGCCGCTTTTGACCGGCTATACCCAAACTATTAACGACTACTATGATCGTGACCTAGATGCGATCAATGAACCCAATCGTCCGATTCCATCAGGCGCAATTTCGCTAAAGCAGGTTCAGGTACAAATTTGGGTGCTGCTGCTAGCAGGACTCGCAGTAGCCTATGGCCTAGACGTTTGGGCAGGTCATGACTTTCCTACCTTATTTGTACTAGCGCTGGGCGGGTCTTTTCTTTCCTATATCTATTCTGCGCCGCCACTAAAGCTGAAGCAGAATGGCTGGCTGGGTAACTACGCGCTAGGCGCTAGCTATATTGCGCTGCCCTGGTGGGCTGGCCATGCGCTATTTGGCGAGCTGAATCCTACAGTGATTGTGCTGACCTTGATCTACAGTATGGCGGGGCTAGGGATTGCTATTGTCAACGACTTTAAAGCGGTAGAGGGCGATCGCGAGCTCGGTCTAAAGTCTTTGCCAGTCATGTTCGGCGTCCAAACAGCCGCCTGGATTTGTGTGCTGATGATCGATGTTTTTCAAGGGGGAATGGCAGCCTACCTGATCGCTATTCACAAGAATCTGTATGCGGTGCTGCTGATTTTGCTGATTATTCCGCAAATCACCTTTCAAGATATGTATTTTCTCCGTGACCCACTAGAAAATGATGTGAAATATCAAGCTAGTGCTCAGCCATTCTTAGTTCTGGGGATGCTGGTGATGGCGATCGCGCTTGGGCACAGCGCTTTAGTAAGCTAAACCCTCGTAAGCCAAGCCTTGGCAAGTTAGACCCTGACAAGTTAGATCCTGATAAGCAACCTGAGCTATTGGCTCAGTCTATAATCTGATCCCAAAAGCTCGGTTGAAAAGATTCGGTCAAAAAAGCAACTTTGTCGCTCGTGGTAGCATTTAATAAATTTTGATAAGCAAATCAGCATCTTGATCTTGCAGCTCCTTCGCGCTCCAAATCGTGAGCAGGAGAAAACGCTTCAACAACAATTCAATTTTGTTACGGCGGTGATACCGTCTGGAGAGTTCGCTAACGTGGCTAACCTTTTCTCACAGCTCAAACAATGGTCTGCCCGGATCAAAGGCTCAGGCAGTCCACCACGTGGCCCCAGTCGTCTATCATCTCAGCGTCAAAAATCAGTTCGCATTCGAAGTGCTAGCGAGACCAATAGCGCCGCCTCGAACAGAAATGCACAGCGGCCAAAGCCTCTTCGTACTGGCAAACTGGCCACCGCGAAGCAAACAGCGGCTTTTGCAAACAATGACTTAGAGCGTGCTCGTTCGTTGCCGACGCCGCGACTCGCTCATAAGCGGGTGAGGTTTTGGCTAATGCTGCTAGTGGCCGCAGGCATTGCTGGCACCAGTGCCCGCCTATATCAAATCTGGCTAGACGTCCACGAAACCGTGCCAGATGTCAGTAAGGCACTGACCTTTGAGCGCAGCGGCACCATCACCCTCAAAGCAGGTGATGGTCAGATCTTACAAAAGGTAGGCCCTACCGCCCAAGAGAGTTTAGCCTTCGACGAGATCCCTAACGTTGTGGCTCAGGCCTTCATTGCTTCTGAAGATCGTCGGTTCTATGAACACGATGGTGTAGATTACCGCTCAATTGGGCGAGCTGCTCTGGCAAATCTTAGTAGTGGCAGCGTGGTAGAAGGTGCGAGTACGATTACCCAGCAGCTCGCTCGAATTACGTTTTTAGACCTGGATCAAAGCTTCCAGCGCAAGTTTAAAGAGGCTGTACTAGCCCGGCGGTTAGAAGCAGAGCTGGGCAAAGAGAAAGTATTAGAGCGCTATCTAAATTTGGTGTATCTAGGGGCAGGTGCCTACGGTGTGGCAGATGCCGCCTGGATCTATTTTGGTAAGACGGTCGATGAGCTAACTGTCGCTGAGGTTGCTTTGATTGCCGGGATGGCCCCTGCACCCAGCGTCTATTCACCAGTGGTTAACCCAGACGCGGCCAGACGACAGCGTAATCAGGTGATTGGGCGGATGGCAGACGCTGGCGTGATCACGCCAGCGCAGGAACAGGAAGCTCGTCAGGCCGAAATTGCGATAGAAGTCCAAGAGCCGAAGTACCTGTACAGCGAGTTCCCTTACTTCACTATCTACATCAAAAAGCAGCTAGCGGAGATCCTGACGCCAGAAGAGCTAGAAGCGGGTGGCCTGGTGGTTGAAACGTCTTTAAACCCCAAATGGCAGCAGGCCGCTGAGAAAACAGTCGAAGAAATTATTGAGGAATACGGCACTTGGCAAGGATTCGAGCAGGCGTCTTTGGTAGCAGTCGACCCGAGAACGGGCCAGATCAAGGCCATGGTTGGCGGCACTGATTTTGACGACAGCCAGTTCAACCGAGTGACCCAAGCGCAGCGACAACCAGGTTCTACCTTTAAAGCTTTTGTGTATGCGGGTGCGATCGCCACAGGAATGTCACCCTACAAATCTTACGCAGACGCTCGCTACATCGTCGATGGCTATGAACCCAAAAACTACGGCGGTGGCTACAGCGGCAACGTCGATCTGCGGCGTGCCCTCACTAGCTCTATCAATATCGTCGCCGTCAAGCTGCTAGTTGACGTTGGCTTTGATCCAGTTATTGCGCTAGCGCGTCGCATGGGCATCAAATCAGACTTACTGCCCGCCTACTCCCTGGCCTTAGGTGCGTCGGAAGTAAACCTGCTAGAGCTGACTAGTGCCTACGGTAGCTTTGCCGCAGAAGGCAAGCATATAGAGGCTCATGGTATCACCCGCATCACTAACAGCCAGGGCGACGTTGTCTATGAGTTTGACGAGCGACCTCAGCAGGCAATAGATGCAGACACCGCCGCGATTATGACCTGGATGTTAGAAGGCGTTGTCAATGGTGGTACGGGCGGCAACGCAGCTATTGCTGGCAGACAAGTAGCTGGAAAAACGGGCACCTCTGAGAAAAATAGAGACCTCTGGTTCATTGGCTATATGCCTCAGCTAGTGGCGGGTGTGTGGATGGGAAACGACGATAGCAGTCCTACGGGCGGCGCTAGTAGAACAGCCGCGCTTGCTTGGTATAGATTTGTCGATCAGTTTGTAGACGAGCTACCGGTCGAAGAATTTCCTGAACTGCCACGCCTAGGTGGTCGGGAGGGATCTATTCAGGCCAAACCGATCTCTCCAGGTCGTGTGGTTGCCGACAAACCTGGCGCACGCGAGCCTGATGAGACTGAGCGGCGGCGACGCTCTGAACCTGCGACCGCCACGCTCGATAGCGAAGATGACAGCAGTTCTGCAAACGAGTCAGAAGCGCTAGAGCCAGTCCCTACACCGGTTGCTCGTCCTTCAGAGCCAGCCCCGGCTCCAGCCCCAGCTCCCGTCTTTAGTAGTTCGCCCGATCCAGCCCCAGC
>NZ_JADEXO010000188.1 GCF_015207105.1 cf. Phormidesmis sp. LEGE 11477 | reverse complement strand
CTAATCAGAAACTTCCCATCTGGGTACTCGCAGCGCTTAGTGGTCGAAACGACTCCAAACCCCTCTTAGGGATTGAAACGTGTTCGATAGAGAACGACCACCACGCGGCAGGTTGAAACGACTCCAAAACCCTCTTAGGGATTGAAACGTATTGTTCATTTTCCGAAGATCTAAATTACTGTTGTTGAAACGACTCCAAAACCCTCTTAGGGATTGAAACAGCAAGTACCGTTTAGAGTTCTCCAGTCGTGCTAAGGTTGAAACGACTCCAAAACCCTCTTAGGGATTGAAACAATCTACAGCGTCCCCTACGAGGGCGACCGTGAGTCGTCGAAACGACTCTAAAACCCTCTTAGGGATTGAAACATTAAGGTAATGTTTGTAAGCTTGGGGCGGATGCCGTCGAAATGACTCTAAAACCCTCTTAGGGATTGAAACGCTACATAAACCCGATTCGCGCCAGTTGCGGCAAGTCGAAACGACTCTAAAATCCTCTTAGGGATTGAAACTTCAAGCTCACGCTTAAGCGTTTGACCGATGTTCTGTCGAAACGACTCAAAACCCCTCTTAGGGATTGAAAGTAAATCTTTCATAGGCGGCATAGCCTTTGGATGAGATCGATTAGGTCTTGTTCTGGTTGTGCAAGTCGTTTGTAGAAAACAGCCTTCCTAAAAGAAAGCCTATGGCGTACCAGCTAACCGTTAGCTATCCAGAAACATTTCCAGATGTCGCAGGTATTACTCCAGAACAATTCGAGCAAGAGGCGAAGTGGGCAATGGCTGTCAAGCTATTTGAGATGAAACGGCTGTCTTCAGGGATGGCAGCAACTCTAGTTGGCGTAGATCGAGCTACTTTTCTGCTGAAGCTTGCTGATTATGGAGTACCTATGATCGATTTGACAGAAGCCGAGCTTTTGTCTGATATTGCCAATGCCTAATTCCCAAATAATTGTAGTTGATACCTCACCGCTGATCTCACTGATAGCGGCTTGGGGAAATCTAGACCGCCTACAAGTTCTGTATAAAGAAGTGGTGGTTCCCTTTGAAGTGAAGCAGGAAGTTTTACGAGGGGGTTTAAGTAATTTTGGCGTAGCAGAGTTTCAAGCTGCAACCTGGCTAATGCAAGAGAGAAGGCTGACTGAGATTAAGCCCTTTTTGCGGAATTCTCTGGACTTAGGCGAAGCTTCTGTTATTCAGCTAGCATTGAATAGGTCTATCGAAACCGTTTGCATAGATGAGGTAGTAGGCCGTAGAGTTGCTAGGTTGAACAATCTTGCTGTGACAGGTTCCGTAGGCATCTTGCTCAAAGCAAAACGACAAGATCCGACAATGTCTGTGAAAGTGGCAATCGCCAATATGCTGAATCGCAATATTCGACTTAGCCAAACAGTAGTCGATTCTGCCCTAGCTCAGTCAGGCGAATCGTAGAGAGCCCTTTAAAACTCAAAAGCCATACTCACCAATACCAAACTCAGTAAAATATTTATTGGCGTCAGCAGCTCGGCCTAGTAACACCTCGCTAGTATCGCGAACTTGTTGATATTGATTCTCACTTAATGCTACATATAAAAGCATTAGGAGGTCGCCCATGCAAACTATCAGCCCGCCGAAAAGTCTCGCGCCCCAAAAAGCTCGTATTTCCCCTTTGCTAGCGGGTTTAGCGCTATTACTAGCACTTTTCGCTGTCTTTGCTTTGTCAATTACCCAGGGCTCGGTTCAACTGAGCTGGCATGAGTTTAGCCTAGCGCTGCTGCGTGAGGGCGACCCGCGCTATCAAACCATTGTATGGGATCTGCGACTGCCCAGAGTGATCGCGGCGCTGGTGGTGGGCTCGGCCTTAGGGGTCTCGGGCGCACTGCTGCAGGGGATGCTGCGAAATGGGTTGGCCAGTCCCTTTTTGCTGGGAATTTCTGCCGGGTCTGGGCTGGCGGCGGTGGCGATCTTGGGCCTAGGGATCTGGCAAATTTGGCTGCCGCTGGGGGCGTGGCTGGGCGGCGTGGTGACGATTATTATCGTTTATCTGTTGGCGCGAACGGGAACGGGAATTTCGGTGGAGCGGCTGATTCTAGGCGGGGTGGCGCTGAGCTCACTGTTCGGCGCGGTGCAATCGATGCTGCTGTTGCTCTCTCCTGATGGTCAGGCGCAGGCGGCGTTGAGCTGGCTAATTGGTAGCTTGAACGGTCGCAGCTGGCAAGAAATTACGGTGGCTGGGCCGAGTATGGTGGTGTCGCTATTTGCCGGGTGTTTGCTAGCGCGGCAGCTCAATGTGCTCAGCTTAGGCGAAGACCTGGCGGTGGGATTGGGGACTTCTTTGATGCGATCGCGCGTTCTCATCGGCTTAGTCGCTACCCTACTGGCGGCAGGTGCTGTCAGCATTGCTGGCCTGGTCGGCTTTGTCGGCCTGATTGTGCCGCACGGCATTCGGCTGCTGGTGGGCACAGACTATCGTTTGGTACTGCCTTTTTCTGCGCTGGGCGGAGCGCTGGTGCTGGCGGTGGCCGATCTGCTCGCTCGGCTTGGGCCCACAGAAGTGCCGGTTGGCATTGTCACTGCGGTGATGGGCGCGCCCGTATTTTTGTGGCTGCTGCATCACCGTCGTCGCCTAGCAGGAGGGCTATAGCGATGTCATTAAATGGGTCATTAGATACGCCATCATCATCGCCACTAGAAGCGCAGCAGCTTTCTGGCGGGTATGACGACAAGCGCATTATCGAAGCGGTGAATCTGACTTTGGTTCGAGGGGAGTGGCTGAGTTTGGTCGGTGCCAACGGATCGGGAAAGTCAACACTGCTGCGGCTGCTCAGCCGAATTTTACCGACTCAGGCAGGCGCTGTGCTGCTCAATGGCAAGGCCATTCATACGCTGCCATCGGCTGAAGTGGCTAAGCAAATGGCCCTCTTGCCACAGCAGCAGGTTTTGCCCGCTGGCCTGACGGTTCAACAGCTCGTCAGCCTCGGTCGCACGCCACATCAGCCCTGGTGGCAATGGGATCTAGATGCAAAAAGTTTAGAGAAAGTCGCGATCGCACTGGCCTGGACTGAGATGGAATCATATCGCGATCGACCCGTCAGCGAACTCTCAGGCGGTGAACGGCAGCGGGCTTTTCTAGCACTCGCCCTAGCTCAAGACCCGCAAGTGTTGCTATTAGACGAGCCCACCACTTTCCTGGATATTCACTATCAGCTCCAGCTACTAGAGCTGCTCAAAAGGCTCAATCAGCAGCAGGGGCTTTCGATTATCACAGTGCTGCATGACATTAATTTAGCGGCTCGGTATAGCGATCGCATTGCCTGCTTGCGTCACGGCAAACTGTGGGCAGTCGGCTCGGTGCCCAGTATGCTCACGCCCAAAATCATGCGGGAGGTCTTCGACGTAGACGCCGCTATTTTAGATACGCCCGTCGGCCTACAAATTTGCCCTTTAGCCGCCTCACAGACAGCCACAGCGCCTTCTATCCCAGACCTACAAATACCAAACCAGATCTCAGACCCACAGATCCCAGGCCCACAGAATCAGATCGACAGCAGCAAGAGCCCCACTTATGCAGACCCATCTTATGCAGACCAATAAATCTCTTAGATCTCAACAGCGCTTATTCATAGGTATCTTCGCCAGTCTTCTCACTACTACTTTTGCCTGTAGTCCGCCACCAGAAACCACTGCCAACGCCGACGCTAGCCAGCCTGATAGCTCATCAGCGCCATCAGAAACAGGTGAAGCAACAGCCCTAGAGAATGAACCTGCTGAACGCATTGTTGCACTTACCTCATTGAGTGCGGATCTAGTGGCGACTCTCGATGTAAACAGGCTAGTCGGCATCCCAGGCAGCCCTATCATTACCCAAGATTCTCGCTTTGCCGATATAGAGACTGTCAGCTCCGGTCGCGTCGAGCCCGATCTAGAGAAAATTGTTGCCCTATCACCCGATTTAGTCATTGGCGCAAAAGGGTTACAGGACAAGACGCTGCAAAGACTCAGCGATCTCGATATTTCGACATTAACAATCGATATCGATAGCTGGGAGAAACTCAGCGACTTTACAACAGCAATAGCTGCCACAACCGAAGCCGATCCGCAGCCGCTGCTAGATAGATATGCGGACTGTCTAGCGGACGTGCCTCAAAAAGAGACCACTTCTCTCGTATTAGTGAGTCGTCAGCCTCTACTCTCACCCAATAAAGATAGCTGGGCAGGCGACTTTCTCGCAAAAATGAACATTCAAAATCTGTCTGCCGACTTGCAAGGAGAAAGCCCTTTTGACGGCTATGTGACCCTCTCAGCAGAGAAAGTGATCGAAGCAGACCCTGATAGCCTCATTATCATAGATACTCAAGAAGATTTACTCTCGCAGCTAGAAGGAGAGCCGTTTTGGAGTCAGCTACAGGCTACTCAGTCTGGTAACGTGGTTACTTCCGACTACTTTGGGCTAGTGAATCCCGGCAGCCTTGCCAGCATTGAAACTGCCTGCGACCAGCTAAAACAAATTGACTAGCTAAAACAAATTGACTAGCTAAAACAAATTGAATAAAGACTATAACAATCGGGTGCTATGAGTTTTAATATTAGAGCGTTTAAATTTGGGATAGAACATGAGGTCGCTTTTATTCGGCCCGATGGAAAGTTCGCCGACTTTGCTAATACGACGTTTGCCGAGTTTGAAACAATTGTCGCTAGACTGCCGCATTACGATCAAGATTACCCTCAGCTCCGGGTAGGTGATGCGGGCATCAAGCTTAAGCGCTGGTATGTAGAAGGGTTTGAGCGCTTTGATCAAAAGGGTGAAGTGATCGACTGCCCGCCTAAAGGGATAGAGATTCGCACAACGGTACATGACAGTATTGACGATACGCTTTCGGAGCTGAGAGAAAGCTTCGAGCGACTGCGGATCGCAGCCAAAAAATCTGCCTTTTTGCCTGCGCTGACCAGCTTTCATCCCTACCGAGCTGAATTTATCCCCACACCGCCGCTGAACCATTACGAGCAACAGCGTCGACAGGAATCGCCAGAGATGCGAACCGCACATATTCCGATGCTGACGCAGGGGCCTGATTTGAACCTGTCTGCCGCAGGGCTGACGCCGACGCAGCTCGTTGATATTGGCCGCAAGCTGACGTATTACAGCCCGTTTATTATCCCTTTTAGCTACAGCTCTCCTTTTTATCAGGGTAGTCTGTGGCCTGGCCTTTCAGCTCGCACCTTTTACCGAACCGGGGCGCGACCGGCGGCTATGGTCTTTGTCGCACAGACAACAGATTTAATCGATTCAATGCCGTCGCTGACTCAGCTAGCTAGGATTCCAGCGGAGGTAGGCCGGATCGAGTTCAAAGCTTTTGATAGCTGTGGAGATTTTGAGCTGTATGGCAGCTTGCTGACTTTGCTAAAAGGACTAGTGTTAGATCAAAGCTTGCCGGGAAGAGCCACGACACCAGATGCCAAGTGGCATCAGCACTCGGCTCGGTTTGGATTTGCTGACAAGACTGTTTACGATCAGGCGCAGGCGATACTAGCGGCGGTTAACCAGGTAGAATTGGATGCTGAGGAGCGCGATCGCCTAACCAAATTACAAGAAAAACTCAACCAGCGATATAGCCCTGCTCACAAAATGATCGAAACCTACAAACGAGGTGAATCGATTGTTGATATTTTACAACAAGGCTATGAGCAACAACCTTCCAGTGAAAATTATGCCCTAATGACACGCAGGCTCTGAATCGATAAGCTACCTCGATACAGCACATGTGGAACTCGGTGAAAAAGTAGAGGAAAGCGGTTTTCTTCTTTACTCTCTCGATAATAGGCAAGCGTCGCCGCAGGCAAGCCAGAAAAATCTTCTAGCAATTCATAGTCAAAGGGCTGAAAATCATCTGCCATCTTCGTAAAATCGAGACGGTCTTTGGGTGGATGCAGGTAGATAGTCGTGTTGTTTGGATTGAATGCCAGGGCAATAGGATCGGCTTCAAACCACTGCATGGGCCTTAGTTCAAAGCCTGCTGTTAGCAGCCCTGCTCGAATCAGCGTCGGATGCACCGGAGAGAAATGCAAAACATCGTTCCATAAGCAGTCTAGAGGTGGAATAAGCTGCCGGGTAAGTATCTCTCGCCCAGCATATTTTTTGGCGTGCTCAGCATATTGGCTAGGGAACTTTTGCTTGAGCGTATTGAGTGGATACAGGACTGAACCAGTCAGATTCTTGGGGACAAGATGATAGAGATAGGTCACGATAGCGTCTGTTTTGAGTAATATAGCTTTCCGCACTTTGCTGACTACACCACGAAAGGCTGCATCCCTTGTTCTATAACGCAAAGTGCCATAGCAAAGTGCGAATGCATCCGCGCTCTGCTATATGTGTGATCGCAGTCATGGCCAAGTTAAACTCTTTTAATACTACGTATCTAACTCTTTTAATACTACGTATCTATGGCTATGAGTGGAGCTTCCATGGAAAAAGCATTCTATGAACAGCGAAAACAGGCCCTGATTCAAGAAATCACGCTCGCGTTTGAGGGCGTTTCTCGTGAGGAGGGCGTGACGCTGCATGAGGCTACGGTACTAGATGACTACGGCGGCCCCGAAGAGAGGGCCAAAGCTAGAGCCCGAGATACAGAGCAGTCTTGGCAAGCAGTGCCTGAAAGCGACATTCGCCTGACCGACGCTGTTCTGAGCTTTTTAGATGACAAAGGATTTCGATATTACATTCCGGCCTACATGGTTTGGTATTTGAGGCATATCGATGATGAAGCGTCGATACATCGCTCCACTACGTTCGATTCAGTCGTTTTTCATCTTACTTACTTCGATCAAGGTTTGAGCGAGGGCGGAATTCCTGAAAAATTCAAGCTGTTTACAGCGGCGCAAGGCAGAGCGATCGCCCACTTTCTGTTGTTTGAGTCTGCTCGTCAAGAAGCACTTGAAAAGCAGTGGATGAAAGCATCTCTGACTAAGGGAGGACTGTCTCCAGAAGATATTGAGCCCATCTTGCAGGCGCAAGATTTTCAGGACGCTCAGATCAGATCGGCGCTAGACCGATACTGGCAAAAGTTTCTACCCGCTTCTTAATCAACGCAAGTTCGGGTTAAAAGACTTTCTAGAATTCATACCGGACAAGCACTTTAGCTAC
>NZ_JADEXO010000040.1 GCF_015207105.1 cf. Phormidesmis sp. LEGE 11477 | reverse complement strand
TCCCCCGCCGCCCCAAACGAACCGGCAGTCAGCTTGCCGTTGACAGCAATATCACCAGCGGCAGTAAGGCTAATATCCCCCGCCTGCGATGTCCCCTCTGCAAATAGGTTGTTGTTCGTAGCGATCGCACCCTGTTCACTGCTGAGATTAATATCTCCCCCATTACCTGCTTCGCTACGACTATCTAATAGCCCTGTAGCAACATCGCCTAGCGCTGAAAGAGTAATCGCGCCGCCATTGCCAGTGCGGCTACCCGTGACAATTGCCGCCATCGCCGTATCGATCTGACTAGTTTCATCAAAATCGGCAGCGGCAATACTAGCAGCGCCACCATTGGTGATAATCTGAGCGCCTAATCCCATCGTAAAAGCGGCCACGCCAGGATCGCGATCGCCTGGATTAACCGAGGGAGCATTGATCTGCGCGGTGAAATCGCCGCCGTTGAGCTGAACGCTGCGATCGGGGCTCAGCGTGAGCGATCGCCCCGATAAAAACGTCAGATCGTTGTCGGTAGTACTGGCAATATCATCGTTAATAGTGATGTCGTTGTCGGCCTGAAAGATGACGTCGTTCGTCACTAGCGCCGTGCCAATTGCATCACCATTAAGCAATTCGCCTGCCTGAATAAGAATGTTTTTAGGATCGATTAATAGAGATCCCACTGTGCCATCAGGCGATCGCGTATCTACAGTGCCGACTAGTGCGATCGTCTCACCTGATAGCTCTACTAAACCGGCTGGGGCTAGAATCTGTCCGAGCTGGCGAACGGTGCCACCGTTCAATACAAGCTGCTGCTGCGGGCCTATCGCTAGCACCGCCCGATTTTCGATGGCGCTCTGCGGCTGACGCCTGCCGTATTGAATTCCCGGCGATACGCTCATCGTCAGTAGCGGCAGAGTCTCTGGGCGGAGCGCACTAAACTCAGTGCCAGCTACCCAGAGCTGGTCTGCAGTTGTAGCCGCAAACGAACCCAAGATATCTAGCTGTGCCTCTTCTCCAAATACAATTCCATTAGGATTCATCAAGAACAGATTCGCACTGCCTTCGACACCCAACGTTCCTAGAATATTAGACGCCTGCTCGCCTGTTATCCGCGTCAGAATGTTGGTGATACCCTCTGGGTTAATGAAATAGACCTGCTGCTCTATGCCCACATTAAACTCAGAAAAGCTATGGAACAAAGCAGATCCTCGCGCCGCACCGCCGTCAATTCGAGTGCGACTAGGTGCTTCGATTAGCGTTGAGCGCTCGCTACCTAGGGTGAGATCTGGATTTAGTTGAGCAGTGAGTTGAGTAGTGAGTTGAGTAGTGAGTTGAGCAATTGATTGAGCCGTCGGCTGCCGAGCAACAGATTGTTGAGCTGTAGACTGAGCTGCAGACTGAGAAGCAAGCGGCTGAGGTTCAAAGCGTTCAATTGCTTTAGCGGGCTGTGCCAAACCTAACGCTAGGACAGCAGCAGATCCTAAGACAGTCTCGGCAATTCTTTCACAAAACGGCCTAACTAGCGGATACATAATGAAGGCAAAGCAATAAACGGATCTAGTACTGCGCTGTCAGTCACGCCGCCTGAGTAAGCAAGGCAAAAAGCTTACTAGGGAAACGCAATGAAGCCGTACTTCGGGGGCTGCTAAGAAACCTAGCGTGATTCGTTGAGCAATATTGTTATCTTTTGTTGCAGCCAAAGACAGACGTTAGTGGCTCTTTTTTGCCAACTGTTTGTTTTCGAGCGATTTGATCGGCATAGCGCGAAAAGCACTTTTAACACTTTATACGAACGAAGCTACGAGCTTCAGAAGCCCTCTTGAGTCTGAGGATCTAATTCTGAGCGGCTAAAAAGGACTTCGGATTTACGGTAGCCAACCGATAGAGTAGATATCACTTTTATACCTTTTCTCTGAATGGGAAAACACTTTATACGGCTATGAGCAGTGGCTCTTTACACATATCCTGGATGTGGACTTCCTTTCATATTTTAATCGGGCGCTTTCTTACCGATCGGCGATCGCCATTGTCGAACCTTGGGAGCACGTCGGCTACAACCCTCAAAGCGAGCCGGTTTGCGCCTCGGTAAACGTCGCCTACATCGCCCAGAAGATAATAGATCTACTAAGCGTTCATATCATTAGTGTTGCAGACGCTTTTACACGGCCTCGACGAGATACAGCTACTCTTGCTCAAAAAGCCTAGCTGAACTTACTTTGTCCTAAATTATTCCTGATTATCAGGAGAAATTTCTATGTCCGCTAATCAACAGATCACTAACCAGCAGGCGGTCATCACCGCCATGAGCGTCCTGCTATCGACCACGCCCGATCTTCCTCTAGGCAAACTGTTGAATGTTTGTCTGATGGCCAAAGTTGAGAACAATTCAGCAGCAAAAGCACAAGAACTTTTTGATGACCCTAGCAAGGTCGCCTATTGGGTACAAGAAGTGATCGGTAGCGATGGGAAATACACCCCTGAAGAGTGTCAGGCGCTAGGTGATATGGAATTAACCGATGTGGATAGCTACGTCAGCGAACTAAGCGCAGAGATCGCTGCTCTGTAGCTGCTGTCCTGTAGCCGCCGTCCTAGTGCCATATCCATTCTGACTCGATCAATCTGTAATTGCTCAACTGGGTTGAAAGAGCGATTGACCATCGAGTGCCCTTTCAATCGCCTGCAAGTCAGAAAAGCCTTGCCTTCTGCCTGTGTTGACAACAGAACGAACAGCAGCGAACAAGTCCCTCCCCCAATCAGAGCGAAAGCCATTAGTCACTTTTCGGAAGAGTGTACTCATCCGAATCGCTTGCTCGCTGGAGTTGTTGGTCGGCGGAATCGACGCATCTTCGAGAAACAGAAATAGATTCTCCTGAATCGCTTCGTAGCGCTTTCTCAAACGGATGCCGTCGGCTTGGTCAGGGTCTAAGTCTAAACATCGCCTGAGCCTGCGTTTAATATCCAGTCGATACTGATAGCGCGTTGAGAGGGCCAGCGTATCTCTACGCTGGTGAATGGCGAGTGCTCTAAGCAACAACCGCTTCATCATCGGTGCAAAGACCCTATCGCCCGCATCGATAGCGAACTGAAGGTTACGCCGTTGATGGGCTAAACAGACCTGCCACTGCATAGCAGGATGCTTACGCTGGGCGCTGAAGAGGTCTGAGACCCAAGTCTGAGGCACATGGTCACCCAACACCGAGTAGATCACACTCGCACCGCGCGTCGGACAAATGAGGTGAAAGCAAACATCTTCATTCTGAAATACCCACTCCCACTGGGTCTTACCCGCGACTCTAGCACTAGTTTCATCAGAGCAAATTAGCTCAGCCTGCTGCAACCGCGACTGTATCTCTGCGGTTGGGCTGACCAGACGGGACTTCACACGAGCGAGCAAGTTAGCAATCGCACCTTCTGAGTATCGATAGATTGAACAGTTCTCTCAAGAGCCGGGATAGTCGCTGATAGCTAATCGCATGGCCATAACGCAAGTACGCCACCAGCCGCTCTATCGTTTTGCCGAATGGACTCCCTGGCGATAGCTCATCAGGCACAGGCGCAACGAAGTGACCAGAGCAGTGAGGACAACTGCCTTGATAACGCTCTACCCTAGTCACTATCGGTTCTATCGGCGGCAGCTCTATCTTGTCGTAGCGGCTATGCAGGCGTTGCGAAGTCACGTTCAGCGGCATCTCGCAACTCGGACAACAGGATAACTGCGCCACTACTGTTTTATGCGGATGGGGATGCAACTGCCGACCACCGCCTGCTCTACCCACACTGGCCTCTCGTCGCTCGCTGCCTTTTGGCTGCTCTTTCTTATTGGCCTTAAACCCTTGAGTCGGGGGCCGACTTGAATTCTTACTCGTTTTCTTCGGTCGTTTTTCTATGGCTTCGAGACGCTTGCTGAGTGTCTGATACTTTTCCCACAGCAACTGTATCAAGGCGTCTTTCGCCTCGGATGACAGACCGCTCAAATCAGGGAGTTCTTGCATACCATTACACTATTGACTTTGCGCTTCTGTTGCAAGCCACTTCGGGGGGAGTTGAGCAATTACAACAGAAGTATCGGCGCGGATTCAAAACGAGTTAGAAAGCTACTTTGCAATTCCTCACGAAATTAATCGTTTAAATGCAGCGGCGCTATTAGACAGACAGCAAAGCAAGACCCTTTTGAGCAAGTAGAAGAAGCAACAAACGCTCACACCGAATCTATAGAAATCCACACATAGTTTAAACCACGTGTTTAAACCATTGAAAGCTATAGACTAAAGTTACGAGCTTCCTGTTTACGGCAATCCGCCAAAAACTTTCGTGCAGGTTAAGGCAATAATCGTCTTACAGTATTAGTGACAAGAAGTGTTAGCTCAGTTAAAGCTATCGAGCCTATTACCGAAGCCAATCTATAGGCAAAGGCTCGTCTAAAGCTTACTAGACTAAAGCTAGACTAAAGCTGATAGAAATGGCGCTGATAAAGCCAGCGCTCATGAAAGATAACGCCGCCTGACGCTGCCTAGAGCCAGTATCAGACAGGCTGAATAGGAGCTGCCCGTCGCTTAGTCGGGCACTGTAGCACAGTGCTATAGTACACCTTTGTTATCTGATCTTTATGAGCGGTAGACAATAGTGCTGATAAGACGATGGAACGGGTTGAAGCTATGAATGGATTGGCTGCTTTTTTAGAGCCTGTGAATATTCTTTTGCTCGAAGATAACGCAGCCGATGTAGATCTGCTTTCAGCTATTCTGCTCGATAGTGATATTGCCTGTAGGCTGACTGTTGTTGATCATCGCGCAGCGTTTTTATCGACGCTCAATACCCAGCCAGTTGATATTGTCTTATCAGATTACTCACTGCCTGATTTTGATGGACTCAGTGCGATCGCGCTGGTCAAAGATAGTTTTCCAGATGTTCCTTGTATCTTGGTTTCAGGCGTCTTGGGCGAAGATCGCGCCGTAGGAGCCCTAAAAAGCGGTGCGACCGATTATATTTTGAAGCAAAACCTGGATTGTCTGGTGCCTGCAGTCAAACGAGCGCTGCGAGAACAACAAGAAAGGCGAGCGTTACTCCAGGCTACGGCTGATCTACAGGACAGCGAGACTCGGTTTCGGACTTCTGTCGAAACGATGGCAGACTGCTTTATGCTGCTACCAGCCGTACGAGACTCTGAAGGGTTTATCCAAGATTTCACGGTAGGCTATTTGAACTCAGCGGCCTGTAAGTATCTCTCCGTATCCCAGAGTGGGCAAGTAGGAAACCCCTTGTATACTGTCATCCCAGCCTTCAAGAACACAGCTAGAGAAAAGTCTAAGCGACTTGAAAAGTTTGATTTGTTTTTGGCGTTTTGTGGGGTGATAGAAACAGGCTATCCTTTTTCAGGAGAACTTATTTGTAATGCTTATCAGCTATCCGATCAGTTTGTTGTAGTTGATATTAGAGTTGCCAAGCTAGACGATGAACTAGTAGTGACTTGGCGCGATGTAACCGAGAAAAAACAAGACGAACAGAGATACTTACAGCTATTAGCGACGGCTGACTCTAGCTTTAATCAGGTAGAGCAAGCCAATCAGTTTAGGGATGTTTTTTTAGGAAATCTCTCTCATGAGCTGCGATCGCCCCTATCAACAATTATGGGCTGGCTAGAGATTTCAGGCGATCACCTAGACAATGAAGCGCTGCTATCTAGAGCGATTCAGACCAGCTATCACAACGCGGAGCTCATAGACCGACTAATTCAAGATCTTCTAGATGTTTCTAGGCTGCCTTATAACGGCTTAGAGTGCGATCTCGAATCACTCTCACTCGATAGACTTGTTAGCTTGGTCTCAGATATCGTCGAGACTAGCAAACCAGCCGCTCGAAATAAAAACATCGAGATTACACTTTTGCCTTTGCTGCTGTCAGATAGCAGCAGAGGTTCAATACTAGGTAACTTTGCTAGGTTACAGCAAGTTTTTCGTAATTTGATTTCTAATGCGCTTAAGTTCACCCCTGCGGGCGGTCAGATCAGCGTCAGCCTCGAACAAACCGCCGACTTAATAGCTGTGTCGGTGCAGGATACGGGCATCGGCATCTCGTCTGCCGCAATGCCTCATATTTTTGAGCGATTTTGGCAGGGGGGACAGTCTTCGCCTGCGGTTTCATACCATCGCTTTTATGGTGGATTGGGGCTAGGGCTACCGATTGTCAGCTATATTGTCGAGGCACATGGTGGCCAGGTGAGCGCCGACAGCGCTGGCTTTGGCAAGGGTAGCTGCTTCAAGGTAGATCTGCCGCTGGCTTCAAAGCAGATTTTGTCTGAGGCTGATAGTGCAAAAGCATCAGCGTCTGAGCCGCTAGAGGCGGATTCTCTAGCGGGGTGCCGGGTTCTAATATTTGAAGACAACCCGGATGGACTAGAGGTCTACACATTTATGCTAGAAGCCTATGGCGCTACGGTAGAAGCAGCGCTGTCCGCTGATGCTGGGCTCAAAATCTTTCGAGAATTTCAGCCTGATGTCTTGGTGAGCGATTTGGTGATGCCCGGTAAAAGCGGTTACGAACTGATCAGAGAGATTCGGTCTTTACCAGCAGTTGCCGGTGGCAGCGTTCCAGCGATCGCACTGACTGCCCTATCAGAACCCCAGTACCGTACCCAAGCGCTGCTAGCAGGATTTCAGCAACACGTTGTCAAACCCATAGAGCTGCAAGAGATGGCAGCGATCGTTTCAAAACTGTATCGGCTCAGCTCTACCTAGGCTTTAGGCTATCTAGACTCTAGCCAGGATCTAGCCAGAGTCTAGCCAGAGTCTAGCCAGAGTCTAGCCAGAGTCTAGATAGAGCTAAGTGAGGCTGCATTCTTGCTTTGCCAGTAAAG
The DNA here is from genome assembly GCF_015207105.1 of cf. Phormidesmis sp. LEGE 11477. GTDB lineage: Bacteria > Cyanobacteriota > Cyanobacteriia > Phormidesmidales > Phormidesmidaceae > Phormidesmis. The sequence goes on along the minus strand of NZ_JADEXO010000040.1, from coordinate 41,395 downwards.
TTGCTCTAGCTGATGAGAGTATTCTTAGCCATTTTACAAAAGCTGATGAACAGGGTTTCACAGCATATATCTGAAGAATTTGACTTTAACTGTCTATTTAAGGGACAAGAACGTTCGGAATCGATCTACGGTAGTGTACTGACCACTCGCCCACCCCCTTGATGCAGGTTTGGTACCTGTCGTACACATGAAGATCGCCTCTCGAATCAGCCGAGTCAATCCCTCTATGACCCTCGCCATTTCGGCCAAGGCCAAGGCCATGAAAGCCGATGGACTAGACATCTGTAGCTTTAGCGCTGGAGAACCTGATTTTGATACCCCCGAGCATATTCGAGCGGCGGCCAAGCGCGCACTAGACCAAGGCAAAACTCGCTACGGCCCAGCGACAGGAGAACCCGCCCTTAGAAGTGCGATCGCCCAGAAGCTTCAGCAGGATAACCAGCTTGCCTATGAAGCTAAAAACGTCATGGTTACGAACGGCGGCAAGCACTCACTCTACAATCTGATCATGGCGATCATAGAACCGGGCGACGAGGTGATTATTCCTGCGCCATTCTGGGTCAGCTATCCAGAAATGGTCAAGCTAGCAGGCGGTGTGCCGGTGATTGTTGAAACCACTGCCGAGACCGATTACAAGCTAAGCGCCGAGCAGTTAAAAGCGGCAATCACACCCAAAACGCGGCTGTTTATCCTAAACTCTCCTTCTAATCCAACCGGGATGGTCTACACCTCCACTGAGCTGCGAGCACTAGCAGCGGTGATTGTTGAGTCAGATATTCTAGTCGTGTCTGATGAAATCTATGAAAAAATTCTCTACCAAAGAGCCGAACACATCAGCATGGGTAGTTTGAATTCAGAGATTTTTAAGCGCACGATTATTAGCAATGGATTTGCCAAAGCCTACGCAATGACCGGCTGGCGGCTGGGCTATCTAGCTGCGCCTGAGGCGGTTATTCAGGCGGTGAATACGCTGCAAAGCCATAGCACGTCCAATGTGTGTACGTTTGCTCAGTATGGCGCGATCGCGGCGCTAACTGGCCCTCAAGACGATCTGACAATGATGCGGCAAGCCTTTAGCAAGAGGCGGCTCGCCATTATGGAGATGGTCGCCGGCATCGCCGGGCTCAGCTACATAGAGCCTAAGGGTGCCTTTTACTTATTCGTAGACATCAGCCAAACGGGGTTAGGATCTATCGAATTTTGTGAAAGGCTCCTAGCCGAGAAGCAAGTAGCTACAATTCCTGGTATCGCATTTGGGGCAGAAGGCACTATTCGGATCTCTTACGCTACCGACCTAGACACAATCGAGCGCGGCATGAACAGAATAGACGGCTTTGTCAAAGCGTATACTTAGATCTAAACATCTTGTTTCAGACTTCAAGAATCTTGTAATCGGGCACTGTTGTAGTTTCTAGGCATTTATGATGATTCGACCGATTGTACCTAATGATAGGGATAATCTCATTGCTTTGGCCAGCGCGATCGCTCTATTCGAGCCAGATGAAGTCGCCGATATTGCTCGTATGCTCTCCGAACATTTCAGCAATAGTTCCAAGCATAGGGATATGTGGTTCACAGATGAAGAGAACGGCGAGCTTATCAGCATTGCTTATGTGGCACCAGAACGAATGACCGAGGGCACATGGAATCTATATCTAATTGCTGTTCATCCTCGTTATCAAAAACAAGGGCGCGGCGCGGCTTTGTTGGATTATGTCAAACAGACTTTAGTTGACCTGAAGGCGCGCGTATTGCTAGTAGAGACGCTGGCACTAGACGAGTTTGAATATGTTCGTCAGTTTTACCAGAAAAGCGGCTTTGAAGAAGAAGCTAGAATCCGAGAGTTCTATGCAGCAGGAGCCGATAAGGTAATTTTTTGGCAGACGTTAGCTCAGACCTGACAACTTTTCTCACTGGAGTACTTTGCTCGACGGATTTGTTAAAATGCTGGCTCGAGCAGAGCCTGGTGTGAGAAAACCATATGATTGTTTGCATTCCCGACCTACTGACAGGCAAAGAACTAGATTATCTAGAAAAAGCGCTATCTGTCGCTGACTTTGCAGACGGTAGGCTAACGGCAGGATGGCACGCCAAACTAGTCAAACAAAATCAGCAGCTCTCAAAAACGCCAGATACAGAGGCATTAAAAGATTTTGTTCGTAAAGCGCTAAAGCGAAACCCACTTTTTCAGGCGGTCGCTAGACCCAGGGCTATTCACTCTCTGCTGATCAGCCGCTATCAAGAAGGAATGTCGTACGGGCGGCATGTAGACAATGCGTTGATGAAATCAAGCGGCTTTTTGCGCTCTGATCTCTCTTTTACGATCTTTCTCAATAGCCCTGATGCCTACGAAGGGGGCGAACTAGTCATCGAAGGCGCAGATAGCGAAACCCCCTATAAGCTGGCGGCAGGGAGCGCGATTGTCTATCCCTCAACGAGCCTGCACCGGGTAGATCCAGTGGTGAGCGGCGAGCGTCTAGTTGCGGTAGGCTGGGTACAAAGTTTGGTTCGCCAGGCCGAAAGGCGAGAGATTTTGTTCGATTTGGTGACAGCGCAGCGCTCACTGTTTGCAAAAGAGGGCAAAACAGATGAGTTTGACTTGCTCTCTAAAAGTATCGCTAATCTGTTGCGAATGTGGGCCGAATAGTCGGTCAACCCAAAGACGCCACCCTCTGCAAAAGTGTTTACTCAAAACAAAAGAGAGTAAAAATAGCAGTGATAGAGATTACAATACAAAGGTGATCGAATCTCTGTTGTATTGCCATATGATCAGGCAGCGTGAACTTCTTTCAACAAATGCTAAGTTTTTTCATCTGACTCTTCTGTCACCATGTCTTCTAAGTAGGATTACTGATATCGGGGTACTCGATATTGAAAAATGATGGTTGTGCATTTGAAGGATCTAGCCCTCCAATGTATTGAGTTTAGAACACTGGTTCTAAAACGTTGAATCTAGAGCGTTGGAGTTAGATCGCTGGATCTAGAACGTCAGATTTAAGACATGGGTCTAAGTCTAATAACTTAGATTGAATTTAAGTTTTCGGAAATATTTAGATAGCGCTGTGTAGCTAACAACAGATCAGCGAAGACAAATTATTAGCTAAAAGCAGAGCGGCTAAAAACAGGGTGACTAAAGTATCTTTAGCCATCACAGTTTGACGTCCGTTAATTACTGCACATTGCTATTACACACATTGTTTATAGATAAAAAGTAGGGATCAACATGGTTAGACAACAGGCTGAAGACGCTTTGCTAAATGGCCCGATTATTACTGCCAACCACGCCGGCTCAGACGGTACGTTTGTTGACTTTCGCTCGCGTTTCGACGACTTTATCGAATGGACCGTCGATGCGGCTGCAGCAGGCGATTATGATCTAGCTTTTCGATATGCTCTCGCTGCTGCTAGGGAGCGTCCGCTAGCCCTCTCTATTAATGGGGCGACCCAGCTCGACCCACTAGAATTCGACAGCACGGGTAAGTGGAGTAACTGGGATTTAGTTAATCAGACTGCCACCTTAGACGCTGGTATCAACACCATTCGGCTAACGGCTATCGGCAGCAGTGGTGCCAACTTTGACTGGCTAGAAGTGACCCCGCTTGATGTTCCTTCCTCCCCCGATGTTCTTATTTCTGATGCGATCGCCACAGAAGGCGACGACTTTCTCGTTTTTGATGTCTCTCTTTCTACCGCTAGCACTGAAGATATTATTTTGGCTCTGACGGCTACCGACGGGACTGCTAGAGGCGGTGCGGCGATTGATTTTGATATTGACCCGGCTGGAGATCCGATCGACTATGCTAACCAAATGTTTGAGGTTAGTAGCGATGGTGGCAGTACCTGGCAGAGCGCCAACAATGAAACTGAGATTACTTTCGCATCTAATCAGACCCTGCTCAAAGTCAGACTAGCTATCAATGACGATGATGCGACCGAGTCTACAGAAACGCTCTCGCTGCAGGTTGCTAGCGTCTTAGCAGGTGGCGTTGGCAGCATCACAGCGGTAGGCTCCGGCTCAATTAATGACAACGATACGGTAATCGATAACGGCTGCGCCCCGATCTCTTTGTTGCCATGCACAGACATCAGACTAGAAGGCGATTTTAACTTCAGTTTTGAAGGGGCAGATGGCGGGCTGGTTGACAGAGACGGCGAAGGACTCGGTTTCACGATGGTCGATCCCTCCTCTAAACCGAGTAATACCAATCCGATTGCGGGCGTGGTGGGCTATCTACCAGACAATCTGAATGTAGAAGATGGCAAGCTGAAGATTACAACAACTTCAGGGCTACAGGTTCGAGGAAAAAACAGCCAGGACAATGCGCTAGGCGTCGGTCTCAATGTGCCCAGCGAGCAGCTGAGGCTAGAAACGACTTTGGTGGATTTGCCGACTGCGGCGGGTGGGTTTTCGCAGGCAGGGCTCTGGTTTGGACAGGCAGAAGACGGCGGCGTGGGCAGTAGCGAAGATGACTACATTAAGCTAGTTGTTGTTTCTAAATCGCCAGGAGATTACAGGTTACAGGCTTGGTTTGAAGTAGATGGCGCGGTTACTCAGCAAAAACTTATCGATATTCCTGATAATTTGACGTCGCTCGATCTGAGTATTGATATCGATCCTTCTGCTCAAACGGTCACGGCTCGGTACAACACAGGCGCAGGCGCAGAGACGCTCACGACGTTTACCGAGGTGCCTCCTGAGTGGTTTAGCTTCGATCAAGCGGGCCTCAATCCAGAGATTGGCACTCGCAGTTTTGGCGGTATTTTTGCTAGCGATCGCAAGGCCCCTAGTGAGCAGGTATTTAGTTTTGAAAACTTTTCAATCACTGAAACGCCGCTTGATGGCGACCCAGACGACCCAGGTGATCCAGGCGACCCAGGCGACCCAGGCGATCCGGCAGAAACAGCTCTGTTCGATCGATGGTCTATTCCCATCGTCAAAAAGCCCACGGCAATGGCTACAGGGCCAGATGGGCGTCTGTATGTAGCAACGCTTTTCGGAGAGATATATGCCTACACCATCGATGCAGACAATCGCACGTTCACAGAAGAACTGATTGAAACCATTCCTGAAAAAGAGAACGGCAGACGCCTGACGCTCGGTCTGGCCATCGATCCGGATTCTACGGCAACAGATGTCGTATTGTGGGTAGCCCATTCAAACGGCGCAGTTAGAGATGGAGCCTTTAATTCGGGTAAGATCTCTCGTTTGTCGGGGCCAGGATTTACAGAAAAAGAAGACATCATCACAGGACTTCCACGGGCGATCGCCAACCATGCCACCAACAATATCGACTTTGGCCCAGACGGCAAGCTCTACCTCTGGCAAGGCGGCAATACTGGGGCGGGCTCACCCAACACTGCCGATACCGAATTTGGCGATTTCGCTGAACAGCCGCTGTCTGCTGCCGCACTCGTCGTCGATATTCCACAGTGGAAGAACAACCCTACTGATTTCGATGGTGATGTCGCTGCGCTAGAAGGAGAATTCATCGACGAATTCTACGCGCGTAAAGCTCAAGCGCTAGGCCGTCCCTTTACCGAAGTTCAAGTCTATGCATCTGGTCTACGCAACACCTACGACGGCGTTTTTCATACCAACGGTAGTCTCTATGCGCCCGACAATGGTCTGGGCGTGACCGGCACGACACCGCCTGTGCCCCGACTAGGCGATCCAGCCGATCGCTCGATTACGACCCTCTTTGGACAAGTGCCAGAAGATAACCCTGGCAAACAAAAAGATCCGCTCAATCGAATTGTCGAAGGTGGGTATTACGGCCATCCCAACCCCTACCGAGACGAAGTTGTCTTCAAAGACGGGAGCTTTCAAGGATTTAATGCTGACAATATTCCAGTGGGTCATCCAGACTACATTCCACCAATAATCGATCTAGGCACCAACAAATCTGCTAACGGCATCATTGAATACACAGCAGATAACTTCTTTGGTCAATTGCAAGGTGATTTGCTGATTACCAACTTTTCTAAAGGTGATGATATCACCCGAATTGAGCTATCTGACGATGGGCTGATTGTAGAAGACTCTGCCGCTGCGCTGATTGTTGGATTTGAGGACGAATCTCCCATAGAATCATTCATTGACGGGTTCACAGAGCCACTACCTATTGCTATGGGGCCGGATGGCTCGATCTTTGTGGGTGAGTTCAACGGCGGTCAGATCAGCGTCTTAGAATCTGTGGGCACCTGGCGAGCCGATCTGCCAGCCGTACCAGCGCCTGCTGGCATTCTAGATGCGGGCAGCACCACCCTCGACAGCGAACTTTACATGGTCGGGGGCAAAACCTCTACCTCACATGTGAACAGCTTTTACATATACAGCCCTGGCGATCCGATCGATCCGACCGATGATGTTTGGTCAACCGGGCCAGACCTACCGGGCGTAGCTGTTGAGAATCCTTCTGTAGTCTCGTTCGACGGCAAAGTTTATGTCTTCGGTGGATCGACCAGTCCTTTTTCGGGGGCAGTGAGTAATGCGACAGTCTTTGATCCTGCTACGGGCGACTGGACGACGCTAGCGGATATGCCAACAGCAAGGGGAGGAGCCACTGCTCAGGTCATAGACGGTGAAATATACGTCATTGGCGGATTGGCTAACGGGTCATCAGTGGATACTGTGGAAATCTTCGATCCTGTGACGGGTACATGGTCGGCTGGGCCATCTCTGCAAACCGCTAGGGATAACGCTGGCAGCGCAGTGATTGACGATTTACTCTACGTCTTTGGCGGTCGAACAAGAAACGCCGATGACACGCTTACTAGCCTTGAAATATTTGATCCGACGAGCGATCTATGGACAACGGGGAGTTCGATGTCAGTTGGGCGGCGAGCGATGGCGGTAGGTCTGATTGGCGATCGCATTCAGGTCACAGGCGGCGAAGGCGGCGGCAACACATTCTCAGCGCACGAAGAATACATCCCCTCAACCGGCCAGTGGAGAACGCTAACGCCGCTTTCAACCGCCCGTCATGGTGCAGCGTTTGGGACAATTGACAATGTCACCTACGTGATAGGTGGCGGGCCTACAGCGGGCAGTTCTTTCACCAATGCGGTAGAGGCGTTCGACTTTTAGGCTTTCTTTTTACCAGCATCAGTGTGCTAAAGCTAGGACACGCTTGCTATTGATATGTAGTTTCATTAGCTATAGGATATTACTCTTAACCTAGTATATTTTTTGGAGCACCATGGCTAAAAAAATGAAACCCGTAGAGCTTTTTCTCTCTCTAGGTCTAGTCGCTTCTCTAACAGCGGTTGGCTGTACGCCCGAGGGCGGTGAAGACGTCGAGGTCATTGAGACTGAGCCTACTGAGGAAGTTGAACCCACCGAGGAAATCGAAGGCGGCGAGGGCGGTGAAGGCGGCGAAGGCGGCGAGGGCTAGTCTAGTGCCGCTATTAGCTGCTTAAATATGGCGGTGCGGAAACGTTCTCTAACAGTTTTTTGACATTAGAGGTATGCGTTCGAGCACCGTCCCGTCTATCTATCTATCTGTCTGTCTTCTCAGCGGCTTCATCTATACGATTCGTACCTACCAAGATTGCCTGAACCAGAATTCTCATCAGAGTATCAACATCCTCAGGCACACGGTAGCTCTCTAAACCCACATGAATATGCTGTTTAGTCCTATCTAACAAAGCAAATTCCCAGAGCTTGCCTGTGGTGACAGAGCCCAGTAGTGTTGGCTGCTGTGGCGTTCGCTCCCAGTTATCAAGCGCCCCAGTTATCAAGCGCTATGAGTTCGGCGACTAGTTGAGTCATGCCGTGGTCCAAATCTTGGCGTTTCGCTTCTATCACTAACAGTTCGCTGCGCCCTCTAAACAAGTAGTCTAGGTAACCTTGAAGCTGACTGTTTACAGAAAGACGCGTTAACCCAAATATGTTAGCGGGCCGTTGCCCAGTTGCTGGCTTGATCTAGCGCTACTCGCAAGTTACCCTCTGCGGCGGCTAGCGCCTCTATAGCTTTTTCTTTTTCTATATTGGCTAAGTGCATTACCAGCGCCACCTTAACCTGAAGATCGCTTTGATCTAGCAGATCGCTGGCCTGGTTGCGATCTAGCTCAGTGAGATCGCACAGAATACGAATAGCGCGATCGCGCAATTTACTATTGGTCACTGCCACATCGACCATGCGATTGCCATACACCTTCCCTAGCTTTACCATCACCCCGGTCGATAGGATATTCAGCGCCAGCTTGGTAACGGTTCCAGCCTTCAGCCGGGTTGAGCCTGCTAGCACCTCTGGCCCCACAATCAGGCGAATATCGACGTCTGCCTCTACGGGCACTTGCTCGGCTGGGACACAGGCGATAAAGATGGTGCTGGCTCCGCACTGCCTGGCCGCTTTCAAAGCGCCTTGTACGTAGGGCGTTGTCCCGCCAGCGGTGATTCCAACCACCACATCGCGCTTGGTGATTCGGTGATCGATCACGGTTTTAGCGCCGGATTCTGCTTCGTCTTCTAAAGCTTCAGAGCTACGCAGCAGCGCCGCTGCCCCACCAGCAATGATGCCCTGCACTAGCTCAGGCGGCGTACAAAAGGTGGGAGGACATTCTGCTGCGTCGAGCACCCCGAGTCTGCCGCTGGTACCTGCGCCAATGTAGAAGAGTCTGCCACCTTCTCGCATGGATGCGGCGGCGAGGTTGATCGCTTGGGCCAAGTGGGTTCTAGCGTGGGCGATCGCGTCCACCGTCTTTTGATCTTCTTGGTTGAACACATCCACCATCTCTAAAGCGGAGAGCTGATCCAAATTCTGGCTATTGGGATTGTTCTGTTCGGTCAGCAGATGGCCACGATCTTTCATATCACTCACCAGCGGTTCATTTATAGCGGTTTAGGATCGAGGATTAAATAATTCGTCCAAGCTACCGCTTCTTATCACCCTCACCCCAACCCTCTCCCAAAGGGCGAGGGGGCTAGATCTGGCCCCCTTCTCTCCTCCGGGAGAAGGGTTGGGGATGAGGGCTCGGAAACTAACTGTACATCTTGTTTGATCCTTGATCCTTGATTTCATAGCGGTTGGCTCGATAGCAGTTCGCCTGTAGCAGTTCACCTATAGCAGCTTCTCTAGCTGAGCTCGAATCTGATCCATTTCATCTGACGAAGCATCTTGAAAGCTGCCCTTTGCGGTTTCTTCTAGCTTGAGACGAGCAATCTCATTCGGATCGGCATCTGGGTTCCAAGTGGTTTCTTCTACCGCCTTTTCTGGCGGCATCAACAGCGTGCCATCTTCTACTAGTACTGCCTCATAGCCTGCACTTTCACAGAACTCTTCAATTTCTTCTGGGTCAAAAGCTTCTACTGAGGCGGTAGGAAAATCCTGCGCCTCTAGCATCACTGCAAAGCGAGTGGCATCGTCTTCTACTTCAAACATCAGTACTAGCTGGCGTCCTTCCATCTCCAAAGAGTGAATTCCTTCATTTTCGGTACGTGCATTGAACAGAACGACATAGACAGACATAGCGCTGATAGTTAAAGAGACTGACACGTTATTTACATTGGTCAGTGTAGCGATTAACTGTTCTTTTCGCCCTGTTCCCGCCTGCGACTTAGATCTAGTTAGTGGCTCTACCTAGAGAAAGATGAAGAACGGGCAATCGATCTTCCTATTAGCTGAGCGTAGTCGTAGCCTCAACCTTCTGCAATAATGAAAACGCTTTCCCACCGCTTGTGCATGCTCATGGCAACTTTCTTATTAGAAGTCGGCACCGAAGAACTTCCGGCCAGTTTTGTCAGCGAGGCGATCGCCCAGTGGAAAGGCAAAATCCCGGCTGATTTAAAAGAGCAGTCTTTAGAGAGTGAGCGCATTGAATTTTACGGCACCCCTCGCCGCCTAGCGGTAGTGATCAATGGCTTGCCAGAGCGTCAGCCAGACCGGGTAGAAGAAGCCAAAGGCCCCCCGGCAAAAGCAGCCTACAAAGACGGTAACCCCACCAAAGCAGCAACGGGCTTCGCCGCCTCTAAAGGCGTCAGCGTTGATCAGCTAGAAGTTCGCGATACAGACAAAGGAGAATTCGTCTTTGTGCGGCAGACGATTCCCGGTCGTGAGACGGCTGAGCTGCTGCAAGAGCAGGTGCCTGCGTGGATCTTAGGGCTAGAAGGCAATCGGTTTATGCGCTGGGGCGATGGCGATCTGCGCTTTCCCCGTCCGATTCGTTCTCTGGTGACGCTGCTAGACGACCGGCTGGTGCCAGTGACTTTAGAAAATGGATCGGAGGTGTGTGTGAGCGATCGCGTTACGGCTGGTCACCGCGTTCTACATCCAAAAGATGTCCGTTTAGATAACGCTCAAGATTATGTCAGTGCGCTCAAAAGTGCCTATGTCACCGTCGATCCTGCCGAACGAAAAAAGACGATTCTAGACCAGGTAGCCGCAGTTGCTAAGACGGTCGATGGACACGCCGTCATTGATCAAGATTTGCTGGCCGAAGTTGTCGATCTGGTTGAATGGCCGACTGCCATCGTGGGTAAATTTGACGAGGAGTTCTTAGCCCTGCCCTCTAAGGTCACAATCACTGAGATGGAAAGCCACCAGCGCTATTTCCCGGTTCGGCCCTCAGCCGAGGCTGACGAGCTGCTGCCCTATTTTATTACGGTGTCTAACGGCGATCCTGCCAAGTCCGATCTCATCACGCAGGGCAATGAGCGCGTCATTCGGGCCCGTCTTGCCGATGGTAAGTTTTTCTTCGACGCCGATCGAAAGCAGCCGCTAGCCGACTACCTGCCTCAGCTTGAAGCCGTTACGTTTGAAGCTCAGCTCGGTTCAGTCAGAGAGAAAGTGAGCCGCATTGAAAAAGTTGCCGGACTGCTGAGTGATCAGCTGGGTCTGAGCGCCGAGCAAAAGCAGCAGGCTCTTCGCGCCGCTCAGCTTTGTAAGGCCGATCTGGTCACTCAGATGGTGGGGGAATTTCCTGAACTGCAGGGCTATATCGGCCAAAAATATGCGGCTAATAGCGGCGAGCCTACAGCCGTTGCCGATGCTATCTACGAGCACTATTTACCGAAAGGCGCTGGGGACAGCTTGCCTCAGACGCTGATTGGCCAGGTCGTCGGTATTGCCGATCGGCTCGATACGCTAGTCAGTATCTTTAGCATTGGCAAGCTGCCAAAAGGCTCTAGCGATCCGTTTGCCCTGCGCCGGGCGGCCAATGCCATTATTAATATTGTCTGGGATGCTGGCCTGCCACTGCAGCTAAGGCCCGTTTTGGCCCAGGTTGTAGAAGACTTTGCCGCCTCGCGTGATGGCGTTAATGCCGATGAGCTACTGGCTTTGCTCACAGATTTCTTTGACCAGCGGGTACGAACGCTGCTGCAAGATCATCTAGAGATTGACTATGACTTGGTGAATGCAGTTTTTGGGCAAGATACGGCCTATCAACTACGCGCGCTCAGCGATCTGCTAGATGTACGTGATCGCGCCATTTTCCTCCAGTCTATTCGCAACGACACTCGCCTAGCCACCCTGTATGAAACCGTCAACCGCGCCGCTAAACTGGCCGTCAAAGGAGATTTAGGCACCGATGTCCTCGACCCAGCAGGAGTCGTTAATCCCGATCTTTTCGAGCAGCCTTCTGAGCAGGCTTTCTATGACAGTTTGCAAACGCTTTTGCCGCAGACCCAAGCGGCGCAGGCTGAGCGCGACTACAGTAAGCTCGTCGCCGGGCTAGAGCAAAGTGCCCCTACCGTTGCCGACTTTTTCGACGGTGAAAATAGCGTCATGGTCATGGCCGAAGCGGCGGCGGTTCGACAAAATCGACTCAACCTGCTGGGCCTTTTACGCAACCATGCAAGGGTGCTAGCTGACTTTGGAGAGATTGTGAAAAGCTAGCTGGACTGTATAGCCGCCCTACTCTTCGAGAAGAGCACAGCTCTACGACTCCGCTCGGGGCTCGGTTGTCGATTTATCCTGCTAGTCGATCTATCCCGCCAGATGAGCGGAGTCGTAACGCCAAGGGCGAGGCAGAGCCAACGCGAAGCGTCGCCGCAGGCGTTAGACACTAAACCCACCGTTCTCAACCATGAAAACCGCTCACGTCATCGGCCTTGGCCGTTCTGGAATCGCCGCCGCTCGGGTGCTGGCCCGCCAAGGCTACGCTGTCACCCTAAGCGATCGCGGCGCAGCGCAACGGCATCAATCCGATGCCCAGCGGCTAAAAGATGAAGGCATTACTGTCAAGCTCAACCATGCTTTTGATCCCCAAGTTGCCAAAGATAGTGGCCTCGATCTTTTAGTCGTCAGTCCTGGCGTGCCTTGGGATGCGCCCGCCCTGGTGACAGCCCGCGATCTAGGAATTGAGACCATTGGCGAAATGGAGCTGGCCTGGCGAGCTTTGCGCGATCGCCCTTGGGTAGGGATCACTGGCACCAATGGCAAGACCACCACGACCGCTCTAGTTGCCGCCATTTTCAAGGCGGCTGGATTGAATGCACCTGCCTGCGGCAATATTGGCTACGCAGCCTGCGAGCTAGCGCTGACAACCGCGCCCGACTGGGTAATTGCAGAACTCAGCAGCTATCAAATCGAGGCATCGGCTTCTCTCGCACCGACCATTGGCGTCTGGACGACCTTCACACCCGATCATCTCAGCCGTCACAAGACCGTTGAGAATTACTACCGCATTAAGGCTTCGCTACTGGCGCGATCGCAATCTGTCATCATCAATGGCGACGATTTAACGCTCCAGCGCAACGCCAAAGAGCATATCTCTACTCGGCATCACTGGACCAGTATTGACGGCAAAGATGCGCTATCACCGATCGCGGTTGATACCTATATAGAAGACGGCTGGGTGATGTACAAAGAGGAACAGATCGTCGAGACTAAGGCGCTACGGATGGTCGGCGCACACAATCAGCAAAACTTGCTGATAGCGGTTTCGGCGGCGCGGCTAGCTGGAATTGATCGAAGTGCGATCGCGCTAGGGGTGGCTAGCTTTCCGGGCGTTTCGCATCGTTTAGAGCATATCTGCACCTGGCGCGGCGTAGATTTTATCAACGATAGCAAAGCCACCAACTATGACGCAGCTGAAGTCGGCCTGCGATCGGTCGTCGGCCCCACCATCTTGATTGCGGGCGGCGCTCAAAAGGACGGCGATGACACCACCTGGATCGAGCGAATAAAAGAGAAAGCGGCTGTCGTTCTGCTAGTGGGCGACGCAGCTGAGCCCTTCGCCAAAAGGCTTGAATATTCTAATTATCACAGCTACGAGATTGTTCAAACGATCGATCGCGCCGTTGCTCGCAGCACCGAACTGAGCACCGAACTGAGCACCGAACTGGGTACTGAGTCAAATAAACAACAACCGATCAAAACGGTCTTACTCTCGCCTGCCTGCGCTAGCTTTGATCAGTATGCCAACTTTGAAGTGCGCGGCGATGACTTTCGCCAGGTCTGTACCAAGTATCTTGGAGAGCTGTAATTTGGAGACTGAGATCTGGTGATCGGGGTATGGTGATCGCTCATCGAATTCATCAAAAAAGGTATTAGATTTCACCCCTTAAATCTGGGTTTGAGCGTTAGAATTCTATTGCGTCGATATCTCCTTAGACAGCCCCGATTCAATACCCAGAGTCCATTCTATAGAGTTAAGCAAAGTAAAGAAACGTCCGTTGAACAACGTTTAGTCATTTAGTACTTTACATATCCTTTTGATATGAGGCTCACCATTCAGGATGATGTTTATTTTCCTTCGAGTGATGTATTGAGTTACGCATTTAAGTTTTGCCAAGAAGTTTCATCTAGGGTTTCAAGCTAGCGCTTACCCTCGCCGTTTTTTTCAAAGAAAGGCCGTGTTCGAAAATTTACTTCCTCCACTAAATAATCACAATCTGCCCTACCCAGATACGATTCATCCGATCGTGGTGCATTTCGTCATCGCGATGGTGCTTTTTGCTGTCGTCTGCGATGCGATTGGCTACTTTACCAAGAATCCTCGGCTGCATGAAGCAGGCTGGTGGAACATGGTGTTTGCCACTATCTCTATATTCATAGCCATCGTGTTTGGCCAGATAGAGGCTGGGCTATCTATGCCCTACGCCGCTGCCACGGGCGATCTGAACTTGCACACGCTGATCGGCTGGTCTCTCTCTGGCATTTTGGCGGCAATTACAGGCTGGCGCTACATCATTAGGCTAAAGTCACCTGGTAAGCTGCCAGCGGCCTACCTCGGTATGAACGCCGCGCTGACGCTGCTTGTGCTGTACCAGGTTTATCTAGGGGACAGACTCGTGTGGGTCTACGGTCTGCACACCGAGGCGGTCGTCGAAGCAGCGCGGGCAGGGTTGGTGAAGTGATGGTTTTTAATCTTGGATGGCTACTTTCAATGCCGCTTTTGCTAGAGGGAAATGGGCTTCCTTATGGCATCCCGATTCATCCCAATCTGGTGCATTTGACGCTGGGGTTATTTATTGTGGCGATCGCATTCGATATTGTTGCCGCCCTCTACCCGCTAGAAAAACCTATCTTCAAGTTTTTAGCCATCCCGGTGACTAGTGCCGGACTCTATGACGTAGGCTGGTTCAACATGGTCGCAGCGGCCATTATCACCTTCTTTACAGTCGCCGCTGGCTTCTATGAAATTTTGCTCGCCGATCCACCCGACGACGTGCTCAGCCCCTGGGGTCTGAATGCGACTGACACGATGGTTTGGCACGGACTAGGCGGCGTGCTGTTGCTGGCGCTGATTGTTGGTATGACCATCTGGCGCGGGTTTCAGCGCTATCTATGGCGAGAAGACAGAGCCAGACAGGTGGAGTGGAGCTACTTAATCTCAGGGCTGCTGATCTTTGGGCTGATGTTCGCCCAGGGTACTTTGGGCGCGCATTTGGGGGCTGACTTTGGCGTTCATGTCACTGCCGATCGGCTGATCTACGCGGGACTAGATCCCAACAGAATAGACAAAGATCCCGCAGATCAGGCTTTGACTAACCCTCCCAAAGTGGGATCTAGAGAAACAGGCCCCAAAGACTAGTGCCCCAAAGGCTAGCACTAGACAGCGAGTTCTTAAGCATTAGACTTCAAAAATCAGAAGCCGAATAAAAACCGAAGCTTAAAAACTAGAAGATTAGAACCGAAAGCCTTAAAACCGATTAGCCTGATAAAAACTAGCTAAACGAACAGAAGTAAGCCTAGAGGTGACGTGAATACTAACGACGGAACTAGCCAAACCCCCGAACCCAGAACTCGAAACTTAGGCAGAGTGCTCAACCGCCGTCGGATTCTAGGATTGGCTAGCCTGGCAGCGGGCAACTTTGCCATCAGCGTTTGGATGGGTCAGGAAGCTTACAAATGGCTGCCGCCCCAAGCCTCTTCAGAAGCGGTGCTCGTCGATAAGCTATTTAGCTTTATGACAGCAGTTGGCACCTTTATCTTTATCGGCGTGGTCGGTACGCTGCTGTATTCGATGATCTTTCAGCGAGCGGCCAAGTACGACAACAGTGACGGTCCCCCGATCGAAGGCAACGTCAAGCTAGAGGTGATTTGGACTGCAGTCCCGATCATGCTAATTATTTGGATTGGCACGGTCAGCTACAAAACCTATGACCAGATGAGCATTCTCGGCTCGATTGCGCCCAAGGTGATGGCGACTGTAGATACGGTGCCTGGTGAACCGAGAGAGCCCGTACCAGGAGATATCTCACCGAGCGATAATCCCGCGCCGATTGAAGTTCACTCTCGTCAGTGGTCTTGGGAGTTTCGCTATATAGACCAAAACGTCAGCAGCACCGAATTGCATTTGCCGGTCAATCAAAGGGCTAGGTTCAAGCTCACCTCAGATGATGTGCTGCACGGTTTCTACGTGCCTGCTTTTCGCGTCAAGCAAGATATTATTCCAGGCAAAGAGATCGATTTTGCCTTTACGCCGATTCGAGAAGGTCGCTATCGGCTGCGCGATTCGGAATATAGCGGCACTTATTTTGCCGCGAATCAGACCAATGTGGTGGTGGAATCTCAAGAGGAGTATCAGCGGTGGCTGAGTGAGATCGCCCAGAATCCACCTCAGGCCGCCCAAAACCTAGCCTACGAAGAATATTCTCAGGCCGAGCAAGGCACCATCAGCCTCGGCTGGGCCACTGTCAAACCCGCCCCCGCGCCCGTCGTCAATCACACCAGTTCAGAAGAGGATTCCTATGAGTAACGCCACCCTGGAGGTCAAGCCATCAGAGCAGCAGACCCCCACGCCCGAACCGGGAGCCCCCGATAACTGGCGCAGGTTCTTTAGCTTCAGCACCGATCACAAGGTCATTGGCATTCAGTACATTGTCACCGCCTTTATTTTCTTTTTGTTCGGTGGCCTGCTCGCCATGTTGATGCGCGGTGAGCTGATTACCCCAGAAGCCGATTTAGTTGACCGCACCGTCTACAACGGGCTCTTCACCATGCACGGCACGATCATGCTGTTCATGTGGACCTTCCCTATGCTCAACGGTCTGGCCAACTATCTGGTGCCGCTGATGATCGGCGCTAGAGACATGGCCTTTCCCCGGCTGAACGCTGCCGCTTTCTGGCTGGTCCCTGTTTTTGGCGTGATCTTGACCGCCAGCTTCTTTGTTCCCGGTGGCCCTTCTCAGTCTGGCTGGTGGGCCTATCCCCCGGTCAGTTTGCAGAATCCAACCGGTAACTTGATCAACGGACAGGCGCTGTGGTTACTAGCCGTCGCGCTCTCAGGGGTCTCTTCGATTATGGGGGCGGTAAATATTGTCACCACCATTATTAGAATGCGCGCCCCCGGCATGGGCTGGTTCAAGATGCCTGCTTTTTGCTGGACGGTATTCTCTGCTCAGATGATTCAGCTGATCGGTCTACCGGCGCTCACCGCAGGCGCAGTCATGCTGCTGCTCGATCTTACTGTCGGCACTAGCTTTTTCGATCCGGCCAAAGGCGGCGACCCGGTTCTATATCAGCACTTTTTCTGGTTCTATTCTCACCCAGCCGTCTATGTGATCATTCTGCCAATCTTTGGCGTCTTCTCAGAAGTCTTTCCGGTCTATTCTCGCAAGCCACTTTTCGGCTATCGAGTCGTCACCATCTCTTCTGTACTGATCACCATACTGAGCTTGATTGTCTGGGTTCACCACATGTTTGCTAGTGGCACGCCGGGATGGATGCGGATGCTGTTCATGTTTACAACTATGGCTATCTCGATTCCTACGGGCATCAAGGTATTCGCCTGGGTGGCAACGGTATGGGGCGGCAAGCTGCGACTCACTAGCGCTATGCTTTTTGCGCTGGGCGGTCTGACGACGTTCCTATTTGCGGGTATCACTGGCATCATGCTCTCCTCAGCGCCATTCGATATCCATGTGAACAACACCTACTTTGTGGTGGGCCACTTTCACTATGTGATTAACGGCGCGGTGGTGATGGGTTTCTATGCGGCGATCTATCACTGGTTTCCTAAGATGACTGGACGGATGTATTACGAGGGTTTGGGCAAGCTGCATTTTGCCCTCACCTTTATTGGCATCAATCTGATCTTTCTGCCCATGCATCCGCTCGGCCTGATGGGTATGCCAAGACGGGTGGCTTCTTATGATCCCGAGTTTGCCTTTTGGAATGTGATCGCTAGCCTGGGTGGATTTTTGCTGGGCGTTTCGACGCTGCCTTTCATCCTAAATATGCTCAGCTCTTGGACACAGGGCGACAAGGCCGGAGACAACCCCTGGCGAGCGATTGGGCTAGAATGGCTAGTTTCCTCACCCCCGCCGCACGAGAACTTTGAAGAGATTCCGATTGTAGTGTCGCCGCCGTATGGCTACGGCAGTGATGAGCCGCTGGTTTCTAACAATCCGGGTGGAATCTTGGAAGAAGAGCCGGAGAAAACACCCATCGCCAATCTAGCAGGAAAGGCCAACTCATGAGTACAACCAGCGTAGATCCCAACTTGAACACGAAAGCGGCCTCTCTAGAAGGACACGGAGAAGACCATGAAGAAGACCATCGCCTGTTTGGGTTTATTGTTTTTCTGCTCTCGGAAAGCGTTATTTTCTTTAGTTTCTTCACTGGCTACATCGTCTTCAAAACCAGTGCTGGTGACTGGCTACCGGCTGGATTTGAAGGGCTAGAAGTGCGTGAGCCGCTGATTAACACGGCTGTGCTAGTCTCTAGTAGTTTTGTCATTTACTTTGCCGAGCGCTTTCTACACAAAGACAACCTTTGGGGCTTTCGAATCTTCTGGCTGCTGACGATGGCAATGGGTAGCTTTTTTCTCTATGGTCAGGCAGTTGAGTGGATGGGGTTGCCCTTTGGCTTTACCTCTGGGGTGTTTGGCGGTATGTTCTACTTGCTAACGGGCTTTCACGGTCTGCATGTCTTTACAGGCGTATTGCTACAAGGAATTATGCTAGGCCGCTCTTTTATTCCGAATAACTACGAAGAAGGAGAGTTTGGCGTAGAAGCGACTTCGTGGTTCTGGCACTTTGTCGATGTGATTTGGATTCTGTTGTTTATTTTGATTTATGTCTGGCAGTAGCTGATGATTATTGACGACGGGCATTACGACATTATTATTGTTGGCACTGGCGCTGGTGGCGGTACGCTGGCGCAAAAGCTGGCCCCTACTGGCAAGCAAATTTTGATCTTGGAGCGGGGCGATCGCATGGCCCTAGAAGAGCAAAACCGAGCCAACGTAGACGTCTTTCAGAAAGGTCGATATCGCTCGCCAGAACAGTGGTACGACAATGAAGGTGAACCCTTTTCGCCCCAGATGAATTATGCCGTTGGCGGCAACACCAAGATCTACAACGCCACCCTGATGCGGATGCGCGAACAGGACTTTGACGCCGTCCCCTACCAGGATGGCATCGCCCCCGAATGGCCGATCAAATATGCAGATTGGGAGCCCTACTACACCGAAGCCGAACACCTCTATCAAGTTCACGGCGACCAGCACGCCGATCCCACCGAGCCTAAGCACAGCAAAGACTATCCTCACCCGGCGGTAGATCATCCTGCCATCATCGCGCCAAGCGTAGAACTCCTCAAAGCAGAAGGACTTTCGCCGACCTCATTACCCATGAGCTTGACCAAAGATGAAGATGATCCTACTGGAGATTCGGAGATTTTTGGTATAGATCTTGCGATCAAACATGACAACGTCACCATCAAGACCTCTGCTAGGGTAGTTGGGCTCCACACCAGCACGAGTGGAACCGAAATTAAAGCCGTAGAAGCAGAAGTCGGTGAGCAGTCATTTTTGTTTAAATCAGACATCGTGGTGTTAGCGTGCGGGGCGGTTAATTCGGTTGCGATTATGCTAGATTCTGCCAACGACAAACATCCGCACGGACTAGCCAACGGCTCTGACCAGCTAGGTCGAAATCTGATGAAGCACCTGATGACGGTCATCGTTGAGCGAGACTCGGTTAAAAACGATGGCACCTTCATGCCTAGCGTTAGCATCAACGACTTTTATTGGAGTGACCTGCGCGACTTTGACTATCCCCTAGGCCATATTGAAAATAGCGGTGGCCTGTTGCAAGATCTAGTCTTCGCAGAATCTCCCCCGCTGCTCTCAGTGCTGGCCCGATTCTTACCAGATGCCGGGCTCAATCGCCTAGCCAAGCGCTCAATCGGCTGGTGGGCCCAAACGAGCGTACTGCCAGATCCCAACAATCGCGTTTATTGGCAAACTCTCTCCCGCTACGGTCGACCCAAGAAAAAGCTCCGCTACGAGTTTACGCCAAACAATCTAGAAGCGCATGACCGCCTAGTCTATCGCTGGATGGGCGTGCTAAAAGATCTAGAAAATACAGGACTTGGACTGCGGCAAAGTACGGTCTATCCGCGCGGGGAAACGCCCGTACAGGTGACGGGCTACCAGTGCGGCACCGCTCGCATGGGTACGGATCCAGCGACATCTGTTCTAGATCTGAACTGTCGCACCCATGAGATTGACAATCTCTACGTCGTTGACAGCAGTTTCTTTCCGTCTTGTGCAAGTGTTAGCCCGGCGCTAACGGTAATGGCAAACGCATTGCGAGTAGGTGAACATCTAGCAGAACGGATGAGTTGACATCACAAAATAATCAACAGTATGAGCCCACTGTCTTATTTTCCAACGCTTTATCTGTGATCATAGGCAGTCTCTCTATCTCAGCTTCTAGTGATTGATTTGATCCAAGCTATGTGAGAAGAAACTCGGGTGTAATACTCCCAAACACCATAGCGACCTTCGCCCAAGTTGAATGATTTTTGGCCTGAGCTGATGCCTGCGATCGCCCACCCAAACTGCGTCTCGATCAGCGCCGGACCACCGCTGTCTCCAGGCCCAGAAATGCCCTCTAGCTCAGTGCAGTTCGGCGGCGCATCAAAGGAAAATACTAGCCACTGATCGTCTGATTGTTCAATCCGATTCGTAGCCATTCGCATCTTGCCATTTACCTGGTCTGGCCCGATCAAACCAGTACCAAAATCGCCTCTACCTACAAAAGTAGCGATCTTTCCTGCCTCTTCTTTCTGCTGATACAGCGGTAAAGGCATCACATTTTCGACAGGAGCTTTTAGCTGCATAAGGGCGATGTCATTTTTCGCGAGCTCTGTTCCGTCAAAGTCAAGAAACTGAGGATGTAGAACAATCTCTTTTATAAGATAGGTTTGGTGAGCGATCACAATCTCGGCCTCTGTCGACAGCTCTATGGCAACATGCGCCGCACTCAAGACCCAGTCGGACCGAATCAGCATCCCCATGCCATCGCAGCGAGTGTAGAATTCCGGCTCTGGCTGAACAGAGACGACTAGGCTAGGCTTTAGCAGTTCGTCAATCTTGTCATAGGTAACCAATACCTCTTCTTGAAAGCTATCGACAGCAAAAACGGCTGGAAACTGTGCTGATGATACTAGATAAAGAGCAGGGTCAACATCGTGGCGAATGATCATAAATTAAGAGGCTTCAGCCAGCAGGTTTCGCTAACGAGCGTTTGATAATAGCGAGGTTGCCGCTGAGGTAGCTGTTTCCATTCGCCAGTAGTATACACTTACGCTTCAACAGGTACAGGAATATTGCTAAAGTCCCAAACGTTGTATCTGCGCTCAAACGGCAGATCGCTAATCTGGCAACACATAGTCTGGCACTTCTGCAAGCGTTACTTCGTTGAGCTGACGAACTTTGAGATCTTGGTAGAAGTTTTCTTGTAATAGCTCTACTTTTGACTGGGAAGTCAAGAACAACAGTCCCCAAAAGACGCCGACTTTTTCATGCTTGTAGTCAGATTCAGTCAATTCTCCTTTAATCGGTCCGCCCAGAATATCGGGGCGAAAGCTGGCCCAATGCGTTAGCAATAGCTCAAAATCCATCCAGTTGACGGTATCTTCAAACACGTCGTCCCAGTGATTTTCGAGAAAGGCGTTGAGCGCGTCGGCGATCTCATTAAGATTCTCTTGATGGGCCAGCTCAGAGATGGCCCGAACGGCTTCTCTTTTGGAGTGAGGTTTGGCCCGGTGCGATCGCACTCTCGAAGGTTCACTCATGGCGGCGGCAATTGACTCTAGCTGCTCGATCAGCTCCGCTAAAGTCACCTGACGCTTGGCAGGGGGAGGGGCAACTGGACGGCGGTGAATATGCCTTTCTAAGTGTTTAGGCAGCTCGCTGTCGCCATAGTCTTCGTCTTCATCAAAAAAGTCTTCTTCAAAGGCTTCTTCGCTCTGTTCTAACTCATGACGCACTAGGGTATCCGCCTTGAGCAGCACCAACATAGAGGCGTACAGAAAAGCTTGCCCAGACTCACTGAGGCTTGATTCGTAAGAAGATCGCCCCTGCTCTTTGGGCTGAACGGCGGCAGGCTGTTCCTTTAAAGTCTTGAGAAAGCGGTCGATCACCTCAATTACCTGCACATCCCAGGGATCGATTTCCCCTTTCTCAGCCAGGTCTATGAGAAACGCGATCGCGCTTTGAGCTAAGGAACTAGACATAAACAGCTAAGCCGTCCGTTCGGTTGCACAACATAACATTACTTCGCACTTACCCACCTCGCACTCATACGCTCTCTTAGTACATCCACATGAGCCAAAACTGTTGAGAGAAAAGACTCTAAATTGAGAGATGCGTTAATAGTGAGCCGAGCCTACACGAATGCGTACATTAGCACAAGCGCGCTTAACGCTTATTAGCATTCTTATAAAAGCAGTACAAAAGTAGCTAGGTAGACACACACTAAGTACGAACATACTCTAGTACGCCTATTCTATAAAGAATAGAGAATTCTGACACAAAAATTTTGCCCCAAGCAGACCTTATTGAACGAAAGCATCTTCAACATCGGCTTGAGAATCAGCCTGAGGCAGCATCGGCGCTTGCTCTAGCTCGACTCGGTAGCGCTCTACATCTTCTTCTAGCTGCTGAATCCTGAGTTCGCGCTGCTCAATTTCGGGTTTCTTTTGGGTGTAGCTCTGTACCTGTACCCAGACGCTAAACACCCAGGCCAGTGTGGCACCAATACCTGCAGCGATGATCAGCTCGACGCTCAGCGGCGCTTCAAAATCTACCCCTTTAACCACGTGAATAACGGACGGCGTGGTGTTTTCAATGCCAAAGAGCACCAGCGCCAAACAGATTACGAAAATCACTACGAAATTGACTTGCTTCATAGGTTTCGCCTCAAATCAAACTGCATCAATAGAATTTATTCGACAACACTATAGCGGCTAATGGTAAGAATGACAGAGCTTCTGTATAGAAGCTTACCGAGAAATGACAGGCGTACCGGTGAGCTGGATAGTGGTGATGCGATCGCACAGGCCAAACTCAGCTTCCCAGCGAGAAGGGAAATCGGGATCCATAAAGGTGATATCAAAACTTCCCCAGTGGTAGGTCGGCTCACCGTCTGCACCTTCTCGAAAGGTATCGCAGCGTAGGGAAGAAGAGTCTTGCACCCAATAGCCGCCGTAGGTGCCTCGATCGGTATAGACGCCAGCTAAGCCATCGATGAAGATAGTGCCTAAGCCATCGCCATAGGTCCATATAGCAGTATTGTTGCGATCTTCTTGATAGACCACGTCATATTCTTCTGTTGTCCATACCTCATCGGCGATCGCGCTTTGGGGCGTGGCAATCGATAGAATAGCGAAGAGGCCAAACACAGCAGCTCTTTTCATAGCAGATATCTTAGTTGCGTCTAGTCACTAGGATACGAGCCCAGTGACCGCTTTAAGCGCGGGTTAACAGATAGTTATCTTTGGACTCTGTTTGAGCGAGCGTACGGAAAGTACTTCGTTCGAGCCCAGGGGCGCAACAGTAGACTTTGGAATGGTGAACCTTTTATATAGTCAGGTTTCTGTAGGAACATATTGCTGAGACTGTTCGGCAGGCGTGAGGTCTTCTAGGTAAACATCTTGTCGCAGCTCGCGGCTAGTAGGGCCAACAATCTGACGAGGAAGCTGCTGCAGATTGACAACTTCTTGGGTGTTCATGTTGTAGGTGGTGTACACCACGCTGGCAGCCTCTAGAAAAATATCCATGATAGTGAGCGTTTGATAGGGGGCAGTATTGGCGGTCAACAGCGATCGCGGTCCGCTGCCCAATGCGCCGCAGTGCAGTAGGTTTAGCTGACCCGATTTGCCGGGGAAATAAGCATGGTGATGTCCGGTGATGTAGGTGTGTACATTGTGGCGTTCTAATAGGCGCTGTAGCTCGTCGGCCTGGTTTAGATATTCACCGGGGCGATCGCGCCCTTGCGAAACAGCATACAAAGGCAAATGGCCCATTACAATTCGCAGCCGGGCACTTTGCGCTTCAGGGCTAGACAAGGCACGGTCGGCCCAGGCAACCTGTTCGACAGGAACATTCGCCGAAGACGCATCCCAGGCGAGATAGAAGATATCGTTCTGCTTGAAGCTGTAGTAGAACGGAAAGCCGCTAGCTTCGACGAAAGTAAGATCGGTATCGGACTGGTGCCCCGACCAGTACTTTTGTGTTTCTTGGCGGTCTAAAACATAGATAAATTCGCCGTTGCGCTGATAGCTAGAGGCATCATGGTTACCTATCGTCATTGCGAATGGTAGCCCGGCGGCGCGGATGGGAGACAGGATCTGGTCATCAAAGGCTGCCCACATTGCCTCAATCTCTGAAGCAGAAAGATCGAGACTTTGACCCGCTACCATATCGCCAGCGCACAGAACCATATCCGGCTGCCAGTCTGGTAGCATAGCGATGCCTTCAGTGACTTCTGAGCGGTAGTCAGTAGAGCCATAGGCACTATTAAGATCGCTGATCACAGCCAGGCGAATGTCACCACGCTGAGGCGCATAGAGACCCGCAGGCGCAGGTGCGTGAGGAAGCGAAGACGCCGGAGAACTTGGCTGAGTAGAGGCAGTAGGGTTTGCGCTGCTTTTTGAGTAGTCAGAGGCATTAGCCTGAGGAGTAGAAGGACTACACGAGGTGGCTGTAGCGGCTGCACCGCCGAGGGCGAGTCCGCTGAGAATAACAAAGCGACGACGGTTGAGCGGCATAGACGAATAACCCTAGAGAGATCCTTAGATGACAGCGATCGCTTTTAGTATGCCATTTTGCGTTTCAGACGTGTGGCATAAGATAATCAATCGTCTAAGCTCCCTTCACAAAAATTGCAATCGACAAATTAATGAAGCTTTCCATCATTATTCCTATTTATAACGAGATTCATACAGTCGGCGCTGTACTGCAATCGGTGAACGAAGCACTGCCACAAGTTGAGAAAGAGATTGTCGTAGTTGATGATGGATCAACAGATGGCACTAGGGAATGGCTCGCAGCCGCGCAGGCCAGAGCATGGCATGGTTTGTTTAAGGAGGCAGCGTTGACAACAGTTCGATTAGTGCTGCAGCCAAAGAACCAGGGAAAAGGTGCAGCTTTGCGAGCAGGCTTTTACCAGGCGTCTGGTGATGTGATGGTCATTCAAGATGCCGATCTAGAATACGATCCGCGAGATTGGCAAGAGATGTGG
Source organism: cf. Phormidesmis sp. LEGE 11477 (assembly GCF_015207105.1). Classification (GTDB taxonomy): domain Bacteria; phylum Cyanobacteriota; class Cyanobacteriia; order Phormidesmidales; family Phormidesmidaceae; genus Phormidesmis. The sequence goes on along the minus strand of NZ_JADEXO010000040.1, from coordinate 16,470 downwards.
CGATTGATTGTCGAAGGCCGGGCCGATGTGGTGTATGGTTCGCGCTTTTATGGCAAACCACATCGAGTGCTCTACTTTCATCATCTGTTGGGCAACAAAGCAATTTCAGCTTTACTAAACATCGTTTGTAATACGACGCTCTCTGACGTGGAAGTTTGCTACAAAATGTTTCGCAAAGAAGTGTGGAAAGACATGATACTCACCTGCGATGGTTTTGGATTTGAGGTGGAATTTACAGTCAAGATGGCGCGATCGCCCAGGCGCTGGCGACTATACGAAGTAGGCATTGCCTATTACGGACGCACCTACGAAGAAGGCAAGAAAATTAGCTGGAAAGACGGCATCAGGGCGCTGTGGCTAATCATCTGGTTTGCAGTTAGAAGCTAGGCGGCCTTGGCGCGATATTTAGCTAAGCCCCACAAAAATCCACCTGCTACTAGCGATCCAAGCGTAGTCAAGGGTTCGGGAACGGTTTGGTCGGCCACAAACTCAGCCATGTCTTCGCCAATAATCTGATGGGCGCGTTCTGTCGGATGATACTCATCCCAGAAATAGTGTTCTCTAGGTGCTTCACAGCGCAACTCTACCGGGAAAACAGGCTGACAAGGATCGATCACGTTGGCTAGTTCATAGGTTTGGGGATTTGCGCGAATCTTGTTGCTAATAGCGATATGGTCATACAGCGCGACTTCAACATTTTCTTGCTGGGCGATCGCCTCTAGTTCATCGCGCAAAAGGCTATTCACCGAATCTGTAAAGCGCTCTGCACCCTCAACCTGGTCAAACTCTATCACCCCTGGCAAAATGTCTAGATCTGAAGAGTTAACCACCATAAACTGTCTCGCACCTAGCGCCGAGAGATCAGAGACACTTTGGCCAATATTGTCTACCGTTTGGGCAGCGAGTTCTTCAACTGTGCCAGACAGACCAAAATCGCTGTACTCAAAGAAATCGTTAGCCGAAGCAAAGACAAAGTATAGAGCGTTTGGATCGGCAGGCGCTCCGCCCAGCTCGGCTGCGAACTGATCTATCTGGCCAAACACGCCGGTATCTTGAAAAGAATCTAGCCAGCTATAGTAGTTACCGCTGCCGCTTTTAGCGCCGCCGACCGCGTAGCTAGTGAGATCCGCGCCTATACCGTCAGCCAGTACTTCAACAGCAGTCGGCCCATTCGTCCATCTGCCGTCGGCATCGTAGAGCCCTAGCGCCGGATCGGCTGGTAAAACAAACGATCCTGAGACGCCCGCCTCGACAGCGCCAGTGGAAATATCAAAAGAAGCTCCCGTGTCGGAATAGCTATCTCCGTAGGCATAAACACGAGAAATAGGATTAAAAGTGGCCGCGCTAGCGTCAAGTGGACTTGACACCAAACCTGCTAAAACTGTCGTACTGGCGAGCAAAGTCAGGGGACTGCGCTGCATCCGCCGACGTGTGACTAATGATTTCATTACTTACGAGCGGAGGTATCCTCGCGTTTTTAGTTTGCTAAGTTAAGATGCCGCCTGAGCCTAAAAACTAAGAGAAAGAATTACCTTTCACCTAATAGTTTCTTCAGCGCCTGCCCTTTAGAAACAACTGAAGAGAAAAATGAATGAGATGTAATCTAGATACTACTACAGTCTGTCATCAAAAATATTGAGATCTTCGTAGCCGAGTGGCTTCATCTGCCTATGAAAGCACTTTCAACACTTTCTCTTTGAGCCGTTTAGCACTTTCATAACCGTGATGCATCGACGGTCTGGCCTATTGGAGATGGACAGAGCTAAGTAGCCGAAGCTGTTAGGAAGCGCAAAGATCAAGATGCGGTTTGCTATACTCAGTAAAAATCAGCCTAGTGTCGGCTTATGACATTTACGTCTGTTCGCTATAAAAACTATGAAGAGTATCTTTATTCTGACCTAGCTTCAGAAGGCGATCTTCGTTTACTCAGTAGTGGAGAGGTCATTGAGTTGCCACCTGAAGATGAAGAAAACACCTATATCGCAGACGAATTCAGCGAGTTACTAAAACGATTGTCTGCTGATAGACGGTTGGTTAAGAGTTCTTCGATAGAAATTCAAGTTCGTCCAGTCGGCGATAATAGAGTCAATAGAAAGCCAGACATCATTGTTTTGCAGCCTGAGCACCTAAAGCGTATGGCTGAGCTCAGGAAGGGAGCGATACTGTTTGGCGCACCCCCTCCCTTGTTAGTCGCTGAAATAGTCAGTCCGGGTAGTGAAAGAACAGAAAACTATCGGCGAGATTACGACTGGAAACGTCAGCAATATGAGTGGTGGCAAATTCCTGAATATTGGATCATCGACCGACATAGACAACAGGTTGCTGTATTTATACTAGGAGAAAATATTTACGAAGGAACCTATTACTATGGGTCTGATGTTATTAAATCCACTGTGTTTCCGATGCTACGAGTAGCGGCTAGCAAGCTACTGTCTGGCAACCTCTTATAATCGCAACCGCAAATGGCAAGACCTCCTATTGACGAAGAACGTGAGCACCGCATCACCTACGATATCATCGTAGATTGTTATGATAAATACGAAGTCTCTATGGGCTGGTATTCTTATCTTCTAGATCACCTGAACTTTCCACTTAAGGCTCAACGAGCAACTGCTAGTTCTTCACACAAAGCGTCAAACCAAAAGCTGCCGAAAGCTGAAGTGGTAAGAATCATCGGCATGTCTGAGACTGATGGGTTCGAGACCGATATATTCGTGGATATAGAATATGATGATGCCAGCCAAACTGATGTTGTGGCTATTCCCTTAAGTCAACTTCAGATAGTAAAGGGTGACGATGAAAGCATGCAGGCTTTCGAAGATTGGCAGTACTGGATAGACCAAGGTAATGAACTTGCGGAGCCAGACGAAGACGAGGAGTACTGACTTTTTATGAAACTGAGTCCTGCAGATGCCCAGCGATTTATGAGTCTCATGCTACCGCTTCAGTGGTATGTCAATCAGGAGGCGCAGATTCTACCAGAAGTTAAAGACTTTGAATCATTTTGTGCGACTGAGGCCGAAGACAAAATACAGGTTCGAGATTATCTTTTTGCTCATACCGAGCTGATTAATCGCTTTGTGCAGGATAACCCAGAAGACATAGACAAAGAGGGTTTAGAGACTATATCGAGCTGGAAAAACTATATTTTCGGAGACTTTTATATAGAGCGCTTTCTAAAGAAGTACAGTATTTTTATTGCCGATGATGATACTGTATATGGGGTTTTGGGCTTAACCAGCGGCCCCTCAGATTTTATTGACAAGAGAAATCTGCCCATTAGGGTACAGACGATCCTGCTACCCTTTCAAAACAAGATTGTCTACGATGGCTTTTTTCGCTTTTACAGCGTTCTTTTTGGCAGGGGTATTAGCTCCAGTCTTAAGCAAGTCTATCTGATCGCAAAAGACAATAACGCAATCGTTCAAACTTTTGATTCATCAGCGACTAAGCAAAAAACGACGAAAAAGGCTGCTGGCAAAAAGTCCGCTGATACGGGCAAAGATTGGGTGCCACTTCTAGAAGAACTATCTACCAAAGCGAAGAGACTCAAAGGCGGAGGCGGTCAACCTACAACCTATAGTCCTGTCTTCAGCCTGGTTCGTGCGAGTCTAGAACTGGCAAAGCTGGCTACTGAATCGCAGCCCGACACGAACAAGCTGATCAAAAAGCACAATCGTATCAGTACATTGCTAGATCAGATGGCAGATGCGATTATTCGAGAGCAGTAACCAAAGTAACGACTACAAAACTTTGCTGTACGAGAGCAGCGATCATCTCGCCTTATTCGGCAAACTCAACAGACGGCATTTGTTCGATTAGGTATTCAACTAAGCCTTCTAGAGTTGGATGCTCGAACAAGAAACTAGCTGGAATGGTTGGTCCCAGGTTGTACTCTAGCTGATTGGCTAATTCGACTGCCATCAAAGAGTCTACGCCTAGATCTGCTAGCGGCTGGTCTAAGGCGATCTCTTCGGGCGAGCTATAGCCGAGCACATCGGCAATTTCTGCTTGAATGTGCGCCATTAGATGATTGCGGCGCTCCGTAGCAGGCACTTGTTTTAGCTGTTCTAGTCCTTGAAGGCGATCGCCTTCATTCTCATCAACAGCAGATCTAAAGCGTTCTAGTACGGGTAGAGAAACGCCTGGCGGCAGTTGAGCAGAGAATCTGGCCCAGTCTATAGACAATACGCCAACTTGACGAGCTGACTGAGCGATCAGCTCACCTAAAGTTTGCAGGCTCTTGTCTGGATTGAGGAGCGTAATGCCCCTAGCGTTCATTCGACTTTGAACGTCCGTATCTAACTGAGCGGCCATACCGGCTTCTGCCCACGGCCCCCAGTTCACGCTCAATCCCGGCTGGCCTAATTTGCTGCGATGCTGCATCAGGGCATCTATAAAAGCGTTAGCCGCAGCGTAGTTGCCTTGTCCAGGAGAGCCGAGTAGAGAAGCAACAGAAGAAAAACAAACGAAGAAATCTACTGATAGAGACTGCGTTGCCTGATGCAGGTTCCAGGCACCTTTGACCTTGGGTGCCATCACCTTAGCGAACTGCTGCCAGGACATCTGAGAGAGCAAGCCGTCTTCTAAGATGCCAGCGGCGTGAATGATTCCCTTCAGTGGGGGTGAGTTCTCTGTGGTCAGCCGGCTAATTATGTTTTCAACGTCGGGCGATCGCGTCACATCTCCTGGCACAACAAAAACACTAGTCCCTAGCGCCTCTAGCTGTTCAATCACCTGCTGAGCCTCTACTGAGGGTGCTCTTCTTGACATCAGCGCTATGCGCTTACCACCTTGTTTTGCTATCCACTGCGCTACCTTTAGACCCAAAGCACCTAGTCCGCCTGTGATTAGATAACAGCTATCGCTATCGATCGAAACGGCTTTATTTTCTTTGGGTTCGATCGCAGGCAACGTCAGCACAATTTTACCAATATGCTTAGCCTGCTGTATGTATCGAAATGCCTGCTGACTCTCCTGAATTGGGAAAGTTTTGATCGGCAACGGACGAAACTGTTCTTGTTCAAACAAGTTACCCAGCTCTTTCCACAAACTGCGAATAATTTCAGGCGTCTGCTTGGTGACTTCCCCTAAGTCAAACGGGAAATACTGGACGGTGGGATAGGTCTGCTGAACCCGCCGCTCATCCCAGATGCCAATCTTGCCTAGCTCAACAAATCGACCGTTCTGGGCGAGTACTTCAAAGCTTTTGTCGATGAATTCTCCGTTTAGACTGTTGAGAACGACATCGACGCCTTTGCCTTCTGTGATTTCTAGAATTTCGTTAGCAAAGTCAAGACTGCGAGAGTTCATAACATGAGCTATGCCCTGCTCTTTTAGGAAATCCCACTTGCTAGGGCTAGCTGTTGCGAAAATTTCTGCGCCAGCACGCTGAGCGACTTGAACAGCCGCCTGACCAACGCCTCCGGCAGCAGCATGAATGAGAACGCGATCGCCCGCTTTCAAATTCGCTAGGGACTGTAAGCCGTAGTAAGCCGTTAAGAAGGCAAGTGGTAGCGTCGCGGCCTCTGCAAAAGTGATCTGAGCGGGTTTGGGAATTACAAATTCTGAGCGGGTAGTAACAAATCGACTGACGCCATCGGTAAGCATGGTAGCCATGACCTGATCACCAATATCGAGATCGGCTACCTGATCGCCTTTTGCCACTACTGTGCCCGCGCACTCAAAGCCAAAAGTAAGCTGGTTAGCCTGGGTAATGCCTAGCTGCTCGGCATAGTATTCTTTTAACAAGCCCAAGACGTTGAGCACATCGCGAAAGTTCAGGCCAGCGGCGGCCACCTGAATTTCTACATCGCGCGGACCCGGCGATCGCCGCTGAATAGGCAAAAGTGAAATATTGTTGATCAGTCCATATTCTTTCAGCTTGAGCTGAAATGACTGACCAGCCGGTATAGGAAGCAGATCTTTTTTTGGCTCGTATGCTGATAGACGAGCAATATAGCGTTGGTTCTGTCGATAGGCGATTTGATCTTCGATAGTAGGAGAGTAAAGTTCATCTATGAGCTGGTCAATATCGGATGAATTTGAGCCTGATGCCAAATCGATCCGACGACAGTTCAGCTCAGGATGCTCTAGCGCGATGACTCGCCCTAATCCCCATAGAGCTGCCTGCTGAATGTGCGGTAGACGCAGCTCCTTTGTTTCTTCTAACTGTGTGATAGACTGAATGACTTGTGTGACTAGCCATAGCGGCGGCGTGGTGCGCGTCTTAGTCAGTGACTGTACGAGGTGAAGCACGCTTTCGCAGTAGTGATTTTGAGCAGTAGGGTCGCACAGGTAGATAATTCCTTCTAGGGGTTGTTCTGATAGCGATGTGATTAGTTGATTGAAGTCGTCTATGCTAGCGGGATTGAGCTGATAGTGTTGAGAGTCTAGCTGCTGATAGGCGCTACTGAAAGAGGCTTTGATGGTGCGATCGCCCCTGGCTTCAATCTGTTCTATCACCTGCGCGCTAACTTCCGCTTTTAGATCGGCAGCAAACACTAGCCACTGCTTTTCAATGGGCAAGATAGGTGCTGGGGCTGGCACCAGGGGCGCTGCCTCCCAAGTCAATTCATATAGAGCAGGCGGTACCTCCGGCTGAAGATAGCGCATCAGAATCTCTCTATTCGTCCGATTGAGCAGCAGTCCTTTGACTTCTGCAACCACCGCACCAGATGGATTTACAAGCTGCACGTTGCTGATTAGCTGTTTCGCACGTTTACTGTTAAAGGCTTCATTTTCGGCTGTATCAGCTGCATCATCATTAGTGACAATAGATGCGATCGCCCACACCGAACTGCCAAGCGCACCGTAAACCTGTAGCGCTTCCACACCCGCTGGCAAGTAGATTTCTTTTGCATTCGTTTCACCAACTGCAGCAGCTAGAATCTGAAAGCTCGCATCTAGCAGTACCGGGTGTAGTCGATAGCGGTCCGCGCTTTTCTGTAGTGATTCTGGTAAAACAATCTTTCCTAGAGCCTGATTTGGCGAAGCCCAGAGCTGCTGGATGGCCTGAAAATCTAAGCCGTATTCTAGACCGAGGGTATGTAGCTTTTCGTAGTATTCAGCTACTGGAACTTGCTGTAGAAAGCTGGCCTTGCACGCGGCTAAATCAATCGGTGAAGGCGACGGACTACCTACTGGCTGTATGGTTCCCTCGGCATGGGCTACCCAGCGAGGTTTTGTTGTTTTATTTTCCGTTTCTTCCGAGCTTTTCTCTGAGCCTTTCTCTGGGCCATTCTCTAAGCTGAAGATTTGAAACTGCTGGGTACCGTCCGCTTGTGGCGTTAGAACAGTTTGAACCGTTGTCGGCTGAGCTTCGGATAAGATCAGTCCTCTCTGGATAACGACATCGGTAATGGTTTGCGTCGAAGAGGAAACTTCAACCGTGCTAGCATCAGCGGCTAGCGCTATTTCGAGATAGGCAGTCGCTGGCAAAATCGCCTGAGAAAATACGCGGTGGCAGGTCAGATAGTGAGGCTGTTGAGGGCTAATCTGAGTTTGGAATTGGATCGGTGGAACGGGTGAAGCAAATCGCTGCCCTACCAGCGGATGTAGCTCACTAGGTGCTGATAGACGACTGAGAAGAGAATTAGTGGTAGAAGCGGAAGCAGTCTCTGGCTCTAGCCAGTAGCGCTGCCTTTGAAAGGAATAAGTTGGTAGGAGAACTTTCTGGTGCGAAGCGAAACGATAGAATTCTGGCCAGTTGATTTTTGCGCCTTTGGTGTATAGCTGACCGAGGCTGTTCAGCATCTGCTGCCAGTCATCTTGTTCTGAGCGAAGGCTAGGTAGCCAGCAACGTGAACCCTCTGACCCTCCCGAACCTTCTGAATTATGGAGCGGCAAGCACTGTTTTCCCATCCCTAGCAACAGCGGCTTTGGGCCAATTTCTAGATAGACATCACAGCTCTTTTCATCCAGGCTGGCCATCCCTTTGGCAAACTTCACGGGTTGTTCTATATGCTGGGTCCAATAGTCAGCAGTCGCGATTTCCCTATCAGCCACTTCCCCAGTTAGGCAAGAGATAAAAGGAACTTTGGGCCGCGAATAGTCAATTTCTCTGGCAATGGTGGCAAAGTCTTCAACCATCGGTGCCATCAAAGGAGAATGAAAAGCGTGAGAGACGGCAAGTTTCTTGTTTTTGATGCCTTGCTCGGTGAGTGTCTGGGCGATCGCACTCACCACTTCTCCTTCTCCCGAAATCACCACGCTACTAGGTCCATTAATCGTTGCAATGCTCACCCGAGCAGATGACTCTTGATAGGGTGCTAGCCATTCCTCAACCTGTTCTAGCGGCGCTAAAATCGACAGCATCTCGCCGCCACTAGGCAGTGCCTGCATCAGCCGCCCTCGCTCTGCGATTAACGACAGCCCCTCTTCCAAACTGAAAACTCCAGCGATACAGGCCGCAGCATATTCCCCGACGCTATGACCGAGCACAAAATCCGGTTCGATTCCCCAAGACTGCCAGAGTTGGGCTAGAGCGTATCCAATAGCAAAAAGGGCGGGCTGGGTATAGGCGGTTTCGTCGAGAGAAGAATCACTAACCGAAGGCTGAGCAACGTCGTCTAGCTGATGATGAGGGTAAAGAACAGCTAATAGAGAAATTTCTTTCTTAGCAAGAATCTCTTCGCACTGATCGATCGCCTGGCGGAAAACGGGTTGAGTCTCGTAGAGCGCTCGGCCCATGTCTATGTATTGCGAACCCTGTCCGGTGAAGAGAAAGGCAATTTTTGGAGTTTTGGTGGCAGCGGCTTTGGGTTTGGGGCTAAGGGTTTGAAGCTGTTGTTGGAGCTGGATGGTGGATACGGTGATAATGGCGAGGCGATGGGAGAAGTGCGATCGCCCAGCACTGGCGGTATAGCAAACATCTGCTAAAGATAAACCGTCGTTTCTTTTCAGCCAGTCTTGATACTGCGATACTTGCGTTTTTAGCGCTGCGTCACTCTTGGCTGAAAGCGTCAATAGGTGCAAGGAAGAGGCTGGCTCTAGATCGCGCTTAGGGACTACTGACTTGGAATCAACTGAACTAGAAGCAACAGGCTTAGGAATAGCTGACTCAGGAGTAACTGACTGAGGAATGGCTGACTTAGAGGCAGGTAGCTCAGGCGCTTCTGAGACGACTACATGAGCGTTGGTGCCCCCAAAGCCAAAGGAACTAATGCCTGCAATTCGCGGTCTGTCTCCAGATGGCCAAGCTTTGTTTTCTGTTGGAATTTCTAGCGGTGTCTCTTCTAGCTGAATATAGGGATTAAGCTTTTCTAGATGCAAATGCTGCGGAATTTCTTCATGCTGCAAAGAAAGTAATACCTTGATTAATCCAGCCATGCCCGCAGCAGCTTCCAGGTGACCGATGTTGGTCTTGACCGAGCCTAGGTAACAAGTTCGATTCTCTGTTTGCAGAGCCTCGCCACCCTCTTTCTCACCAAAAACTGCCTTGAGCGCATTGACCTCGATCGGATCGCCTAGCGAAGTGCCTGTGCCGTGGGCCTCAACATAGTCAATCTGCTCGGCGTTAATATCCGCATTCGCTAGCGCCTGTTTGATCACGCTCTGCTGCGCTAGGCTGTTTGGGGCAGTCAGCCCGTTGCTACGGCCATCCTGGTTGACCGCCGATCCGCGTACAACGCCCAGAATCGGATCGCCATCTTTTTGAGCATCGGCCAGCCGCTTTAGCGCTACCACGCCGCAGCCTTCGCTACGTACATAGCCATCGGCACTCGCATCAAAAGTCTTGCAGCGGCCATCTGCTGCCATCATCTGCGCCTGCGAAAAGGTGACGGTTAGCTGAGGGTTGAGCATCAAATTCACGCCGCCTGCTAAGGCCAAATCACACTCGCCTGTTCGCAGACTTTGGCACGCCTGATGCAGCGCTACGAGAGAAGAAGAACAGGCTGTGTCAATAGCAAAGCTAGGCCCGTGCCAGTCAAACAGATAGGAGAGTCGATTGGCGGTGATGCTAAAGGCGTTCCCCGTGCCATAGTACACATCTGTATTGAGCTGGGTGCCCTGCACGCGCGAATAGTCGCCATTGCTCACGCCTAAGAAAATGCCCGACTGACTACCGGCTAGCTGATCTACGGAAAGTCCTGCATTTTCTAAAGTCTCCCAGCAAACCTCTAATAGCAGTCTCTGCTGAGGGTCCATATACGTCGCTTCTCTAGGAGAAATGCCGAAGAATTTAGCATCGAAGCGGTCGACATGCTTGAGAAACCCTCCCCATCTCGCTAGCTTTGGAGCCGCTAACTTTGACGAGGCTGAATTTTGAGACATCGAATTCTGAGACGCCGAGTTCTGAGCGGATAAAACCGACTCAAGCTGATCGGTATCCCAACGCGAGAGCGGGACTTCGGTAATCGCATCTTGGCCATCTTGTAGAAGCTGCCAAAAGCTCTGAATATCTGGCGCACCCGGAAATCGACAGCCCATACCAATCAGTGCGATCGCCTCTCCTAAACTCACTTTCTGTGCTCGAATTCGCCCTAGATCCTCAGACTCTACCCCCTGTGAGTCTCCAGTCACGAGCTGCTGCGCCAATGCCGCAATCGTCGGAAAATCATACACAATCGTTGGCATCACCGGACGCCCTAACCAGGCTTCTAGCTCAGTAGACATTTCGATTACTTGCAAAGAGCTGAGTCCATAGCTGGCGAGCGGCTCTTGACGATCGATTTCAATCGGCGCTATCTGTACTCTTTGAGCGATTCGATGCGTCAGCCAGTCTTCTACTGCCTGAATTTTCTCCGGCTCTGTTGATAGCTCAGAGAGTACAACAGAAAATTCTTCAGTCGGAGCTGATACAGCTTGCAGATCTCTTTTCCACTCGCCTACTACCGACAGGCTATCGTCTAGAAACTGTCGACGGCACTGCTTACGCTGCACTTTGCCGCTAGAAGTTTTAGGCAAACTTCCCGTTTTCAAAAGCTGGATAGCATAGATCTGGAGCTCATGCGCTTCAGAAACAGCGCGGCGAATCGCTAGAACAATCTCATTTTTTACCTGCTCGTCTTCGTTCAAGCTACGCAGATAAGTGCGCGTCACTTCTGCTGTGACCACTAGCTGCTCAGCCGATTTCTTTTCTATAGAGAAAGCCGCACAGCCGCCGAGCTGCATCGCCTCGTGGGCGTTTTCTACCGTCTGCTCAATATCTTGAGGGTAGTGGTTGCGGCCACGAATGATCACGACATCTTTGAGACGACCAGTAATAAACAGCTCTTGGTCTTGAAAAAAGCCTAAATCACCCGTACGCAAAAAGCTGGCTTCGCTGCCCGCTAGCTTGGCCCCAAAGGTCTGTTCTGTTTGTTCTGGCCTTTGCCAGTAACCCTGGGCAATACTTTTACCCGCTACCCAAATTTCTCCTACTTTTCCGCTTTCACACGGCGTCAGCGTCTGGGGATCAACAATCTCTACTTTCTGTCCTAACCAGCTACGGCCACAGCCGACTACGGGCTTACTTTCTGCGGGGATAGCGCTGGCGATCGCCCGGTCACGCTCTAGCGCATCCGAGTTGACGTGGTATATCACTGGTTCTGCGCTTCTAGATCCACCTGTTACTAGCAGCGTTGTTTCAGCCATGCCATAGCAGGGATAAAAGGTATTGCTTTTGAATCCGCTAGGTGCAAATGTTGCCGAAAACCGCTGTAGTGTTTCAGGTCGAATGGGCTCTGCGCCAGTAAATGCCAGGCTCCAGCGACTCAAGTCAAGCGCGGCAATCTGTTCTGGCTTAGCAGTTTGAGCACACAGCTCATAGGCAAAATTAGGCCCGCCGCTAGTAACGACTTTGTAGTCCGAAATGGCCTGTAGCCAGCGAATTGGCTTTTGCAAAAAGGCCACAGGCGACATCAGAACAACAGTGCCGCCACCGTAAGCAGTTTGCAAAACACCGCCAATTAGCCCCATATCATGGTGAAAAGGTAGCCAAGAAACCCCAGTATGATCCGGTTCGCTCTCAAAGCAAAGGTAGATCATCTTGCTGTTGTGCAGCATGTTCTCGTGAGAAACCATGACGCCTTTGGGCGTGCCAGTAGAACCAGAGGTGTACTGAAGAAATGCCAGATGCTGACTTTTCTCAGCGGCGGCAAGAGCCACATCCCAGCGGTCAAGCGGAGTTGTGGCACAAGATAGCAGCGGCGGCAAATCATCAGTGGCTAGCCAGGTCAGATTCGCAGAAAGCGGATCTTGTTTCCAGCTTTTTTGCGTATCGGCGATCACCTTTTGAGTCGTAAGCGCTAGGGTCGGCTGACAGTCTTGGGCGATCGCCTGCAGTCTTTCTAGGCTTTGGTTGCGGCGCGGTGGATAGGCCGGAACGGCAATAATGCCGGCATACAGACAGCCAAAAAATCCGGTAATAAAATCAAGACCAGCGGGATAGAGCAGCAGGGCGCGATCGCCTGGCTTGGCTCCTGAATGGAGTAGATAGTCGGCAATCTGGCTAGCTTTACTATCTAGCTGTGCGTAGGTTAGTCTAGCTTCTTCGCGTTCGCCGTTTTCAAGAAAAATATAAGCCGTTCTATCGGGATGTTCTGTCGCCCTGAATTTCAGCAAATCTACAAAGTTAGTAATACTGGAATCCAACATCGTTTCTCTTTTGATGACAGGGCTTCTGATGATAGGGCTAGTGACTATTTATCGATTGATAAAACTATGAACGAATCAATAGAGAGATTAATTTCGCGGTAGAAGAACAGCAGTTCGATCTAATTGCATACTCAGACAAAATATCTGTTGTGTCTCTGTTACACCTCTATAGACATCAGATTTGGATCGAGTAAGATTCCTTCAGCCGAGCCGCTGTTCTTCCACTCGTGAATGATGTTGAGTTCACCAGTTATATACTTTTCCTTGCAGGCTCTTCTTTGCGTTTTCCCCGTCGGTGTCTTAGGCGTGCTGCCAGGGCGAACGAGCGCGATCGCGTGGGCCTCTAGCATATGATGCATCGCCAAATTCTGCCGAATCGCTCCAATCACCGCTTCTTGATTCTCTGCTTGATTCAATGACTTCAAATGCCGCGATTCTATCTCTTGGACAACCACCAGTCTCTCTTCTTCATCTACCTCTACGCCGAACACAGCAACCCCAGCCGGACGTAGCGTTGGATGACTTTTTTCTACTGTTGTTTCAATAAAGTGAGGATAGTGATTGTTGCCCCATAGGATAATCACATCCTTGATCCGCCCGGTAATAAACAGCTCATCGCCCTGAAGAAACCCCATATCCCCGGTTCGCAAGAACGGCCCTTCTCCCGCTGCGGTCATCGCCTGAAACGTCTGTTCAGTCTGCTCTTCTCTGTTGAAATAGCCCTGAGCCACGCTTGGTCCAGCCACCCACACTTCACCAATCTCATCTTCAGCGCATCGCTTTAGCGTCTCTGGATCGACAATAGCGATCTGATGATTTGCGCCGATGCTGCCACAGCCAACCACTTTTCTCGCCGCTGAGACATCCTCATTAGCAGCCGGCACAACTTTGTTCTTTTCTAAGGCAGCTCGCTGAATCGACTTGATAACTGGCGGCAAATCTCTGGGCGTGGTAGAGACCATGACAGTGGTTTCAGCCATACCATAGGCCGGACAAAACGCTGCTTGGCGAAATCCCGACGGCGCAAAGGCGGCGGCAAAGCGTGCCAAGGTGTCAGGCAGAACCGGTTCTGCACCATTACCTGCGATCGCCCAGCTACTGAGATCTAATCCGCTTCTTTGCTCTGGCGTAATCTTACGCAAGCACAGCTCAAAGGCAAAGTTTGGTCCGCCGCTGATCGTACCTCGGTAGCGAGAGATTGCCTGCAGCCACCGCAAGGGCTTCAAAATAAAATCTACAGGCGACATCATCACCGCTGGCCCGCCCGCATAAACGGGCTGAATCACCGCGCATACCAGGCCCAAATCGTGATACAGCGGCAGCCAACAAATCCCGATATCTTGGGCGGTATACTGACAAGCCTCATAGATCATGGCCAAATTGTTCAACACATTGCCGTGGCTGATCATCGCGCCTTTTGGCAGGCCAGTCGATCCTGATGTGTATTGCAAATAGGCCAGGGTTTTATCTTCTAACGGTGGCATTTGCCAGCTATCGGCGTTCTGATTATCTAGCCGGTCGGTCTCTATCCAATGAATTTGATCGAGCGGTGGCGTCACGGCAAAAGGCTCTGACAGCCGGGCCATCAAAGGCTGCGTGGTCAGTGCGAACTGGACTTCGGCATCAACAGCCTTGTACTGCAGCTCTAATAGAAGAGATTCGTTCAGCGGTGGCCAGGCAGTGACCGCTACCGCGCCAGCGTATAGACAGCCAAAAAAGGCGCTGGTAAAGGCCAACCCGTCTGAAAGCGGAAAGGTGAGCAGAACTCTAGAGCCAGATGCGCCAAGAGACTGAAGATGAGCTGCGATCGCCCGCGCCTGCAAGTCCAACTGGGCATAAGTCAAACGACCATACTCACTCTCTCCGTTCTCTAGACCGATATAGGCGATTTGATTCGGCTGGTGCTGGGCCCTGTAGCGCAAAATCTCAACTAAAGAAGAGCAGTGATCTAACTGAGTCGGATTACTAGCGAGAGAGGAAACCATAGAAGCTAAATGAAACTAAATCTAAGAAGCCGTGATAGCGCTGCAAGGATACCGAAAAAGAAACAGGTGATAGATGCCGCCAGCCCACTACCCGTGAAAGTACTGAGAATTCAGACGGATTATAGCCTGCTCAAAGGGTCGGTTCAAAGGTGCCAGACAAAATTTGTTGCGATCTGCACTTGGCTTGTACCCTTACCAGCAGGCTACAACCCTTATTAAATAAAGCTCAAATCAATTTGAATGCTTGGCGATCGCCCGTCAACGGCTCTATCAATCGCACTTCGCTACTGCAAACAGCGATAGTCCCATCGGACAGCCCAGTCGGCTCTCTAAAGCCTGAAATAAAGGGACACAGCGGTCAAACCAACCCACCTGCTCACCCGGCGGTGTCACTCGGCTCTTCATTCCGTTTAGCCACCAGCCCGCAATCCCAACCAAATTAAAATAGCTCAATTCACTCTGGGTATAGGCCGCTTGATTCAGCGCTGTTCGCAGAGTCGCAGGCGTATAGCGACGGTGATGGCCGACGGCCTGGTCTAGCGAATTGTAGAGCGATTCGAGCGCAGGCACCTTGATTATCAAGCTGCCACCAGGCGCTAGCATCTGCCTGAGTTTGGCTAAAACCGCCGTATCATCTTTAATATGCTCTAGCACATCGAGCATGATAATAGTGTCGAACGTCTGGGCAAATTCCATCGTCGTGGCATCGGCGGTGATGACTTTGACATGGGCGCTGGCGTTGGGATCAGATTGGAGACGCGATCGCGTTTGCCCTGCATACGCCTCATCTAGATCGACCGCCAGCAGCTCCGAACAGTTTTGAGCAATCAGCGCCGTAAAATTGCCGCTACCGCAGCCTACCTCTAGCGTACGCCCCTTTATATATGGCTGTAGCTGGGCGAAAATCCACTGAGTGTAGTGAGTCGCCGACTGAAGATGATCGAACCACACATCTTGAGCACGTTGCATAGGTAACCTTGTCTACTTGCTGTTCAGTCCTTAACGTATAGCCGATACGTAACCTATTTCAATTCGAACCGCAGTCAAGTCTCAACTTTAGACAACTTTAGAGATTCGTGATCGCTACCAATCGCTTATTATTGTAGTTAACGACTAGTTTCGTATCCAGGATGTCTCCGTTGGTAGAAAGCCGTCAAAGAGCAATATTATTGATTGAGCAACTGTCTCAGGAGAAGCTTCCGGCTGTTATCCAGCTTTTGGAGTTGTTAGCAGAGCCTGTTCAAAAATCGTCTACTAGCGATGAAGAAAATCGGCTGCTTGCTATTATTCAGCGCCGACTTCCTGAAGAACAGCAGCTGAGGCTAAACGACTTACGTCACCGCTGTGAATGGTCTCAGCTAACCGAATCAGAACATGCAGAACTGATCAAATTTGAAGATCGAGTAGAAGAACTTCGAGTAAACCGTTTAGCTTCACTTATAGAGTTAGCTAAGCTGAAAGATGTCGATTTGATGACTCTGAACCAAGAGATTTCATCTTCTAAAGAGTCTTCTCGTGCCGCCTAAATCGGATCGAGTATCGTCTACTCTTAGACAAGAAGTTGCATCAAGAGCTAATCATCGGTGCGAATACTGTCTTTCCCCAGACAATTTTTCACCAGATAGCTTTACTACAGATCATATCTATCCTCGTTTCTTAGGCGGAAAAAGCACTTCTGACAATCTGTCCTGGGCTTGTTTTGGTTGTAATGGTAGAAAACATATCAAAACAAAAGGTGAAGATCCACAGACTCATAAAGCTGTTAGCTTTTTCAACCCGCGAACCCAAAATTGGTTAGCTCAGATCTTGCACCAATCTCGATAAGCCGCTCCAGGTAGAGAATGGATAACTATTTCAAAGCCATAATGAGTCGCAATATCGACATCCCGCTTGATTTGGTTGAGCA
>NZ_JADEXO010000187.1 GCF_015207105.1 cf. Phormidesmis sp. LEGE 11477 | reverse complement strand
GCTCCCTAAACACGGGTTGCCCAGCGAGCAAATTGTGCGCCTGGCGCTTCAGCATCTACAGCCAACCGTTTTATCCAAACGTAAGTCCGCTCTACTTCTCCCTAAATTACTCAAAGCTAAACCTAAGTACCCTGAACGCCAAGAAGAACTGCCTGTTGCCGCTTAAAATAAAGCTCAGCTTTCAACAAAAACTTCGCACTGCCTAGTCAGGTAAGTGCGAACTATCAAGAAGAATTAGGAATGGACTTTCAGCTATTTTTGGTCACCTTTACAGCAGTCTTTATCTCTGAGCTAGGCGATAAGAGTCAGCTAGCGGCAATGGCACTGGGCGGATCTTCTGCTTCGCCGAAAGCGGTCTTCTTAGGATCGGCTAGCGCTTTGCTATTTGCTTCTTTCATCAGCGTAGTTTTGGGTGAGAGCACAGCGCTTTTTCTACCTGAAAAAGTCGTCAAAGGCATTGCGGCGATTGGCTTTGGTCTACTAGCGGTGCGCCTGCTGTGGCCAGAGACTGAAGCGCCTAACCAAATGTCTGATCGGGAGCTCAACAAAATACCCAGTGCAGACTAGGCAAAAGCTAGCGCGCACTGGGCATCAGATAAAGAATGTATTTGTGAGAAATGTGTCCCAAAAACGGATGAGAGACAGATAGCGTCCTAGATAATCTCGATAGAGGCTTTCGACTGCTTAAGAGCTGTTAGCTTAGAGACTGTTAGCCATATCGCGATAGCAAAGCTTTACTAGCAGACCAGCAGCGACTAGCTTCAGCGCTTCTAAGCCCCAGTACAGCGCATGCATCAGATTCATTTGAGGCGTAGCAAAGTCAGAAAGCCCACCGCTAAGATTGAGACCAAGCGCGCTCATTTGAGGGGTGAGCAGATAGGTGTAGGTGAACGCGATCGCCAACAAAGCCCCACTCAGCCACAGCGCCCAGCGACTGCGAGAACCACTGTCAATCACATCGTACTGACTACGATTTTGACGCAGTACTAATAGACCCGTCAAAATCGCTGCCGCACACAGCATCTCAACCCGGTTAAATACCCAAAACAAGCTGTAGCCCGCCGTTGGAAAATCAGGCGTACTCATCATGCCAGACTCATACATCATCGGCATCATTACAAAATCCAGCAAAACACTGCTGCTCAGCCAGAAAGTCACTATCAATAGAACGAACGCATCCCAGCTAAACTGACGCTGAGAAAGCTTTGAAGACAGGTTAGAAAGGTTGGCCATAGTCAAATCCCACAGGCAGTTGATCAAGATACCTTCAGCTTAACCAAACCACCTAGCTTCCCCCGTGAATATTTCTTGCACAAAGACTATTCCTAGCAAGACAACTTTGCACAGCGACACACTGTTTAAAATGCTGATCGATTACTTAACGAAAGGAAGCCTTGCGCTTACGGTTTCACAATTTAGGTTTTACTAGAGCTATTTACTGGAGCTAGCTATGCAAAGATCTACTAGTCAGGCCAGGATGCAGATTGTGCGGCAGTGGCTGACCATAGTAGCGGTCTTGGTGGCGATCGCAATCAACGGAATTTCTAATGCCTATCCGCCTGCTGGCAAAAACACAGGGGAAGTCTCCAACACAATATTGGGCGGCGTGCTGATTACACCTGCAGGCTATGCCTTTGCAATCTGGGGACTGATTTATATCGGGTTAATTGCCTACAGCATCTACCAGGCACTGCCTGCCCAGCGGCATGAACCTGCGTTTCAAAAGGCTTCTTGGGGGATTATCGGCGCGTGCCTGCTGCAAATAACCTGGATATACGTCTTTCTAACGTTTCAGTTTTGGCTCTCTGTTCTATTGATCATAGGCATCTGGCTGTGCTTAGCATATGCCTACATGAATACGCGCTCTGTGCGGACTACCTGGAAAAAACGCTGGCTGTTTCAAGCACCGATTAGCGTTTACTTTGGCTGGATTACGGTGGCAACGGTTGTAAATATTGCTGGCGCACTCTATGTAATGGACGTGCCCGCAGAGAACTTGGGAGAGTTTTCCAGCACCGTCACCGCCTCTCCTAGCGGACTGCTGGCAACTGTCATCATGATGGCAATCAGTGCAGGGTTGGCGGCGGTAGTCGCCTGGAAATACAAAGATGCCTCTTATCCAGCGGTAATCGTTTGGGCCTTGAGTGCGATCGCCATTCGCCATAGCGCCTTACTGGCGATCGCCATAGTCGGCGTGGTCTTAGCCGTTGCCCTATCGGTACTCATCGTTAAAATCAAGGTGACTCGAACTCAGACTGCTTAGCTCGCGAACCCTCTAGCTACCGTGGGCAGTCTTAACCCACTTCAATCGCTTCTCTCTTACGGAAATGCGAATGGCCATTGAACCGATCACGATCAGCCAGTGCAGCATATAGAGTGACCCGCGTATGGTCTGCACAATGGCACTCCACACAGGGGTGCGTTCGGCCTGGCGCAGGGTTGTAAACATGCCGATTCCAGACATGCAGACAGCCATTATCGTGATCGGCGCATAGACTGGCGACTGACGGCGGATCAGTGCGATCGCCAAATCAGGTAGCGCGACTAGGGGCAGCATGTATTGAATAATCCAAAATCCCAACATGTCTAGCGACTTGCGCCAGCCCAGCTGATTTTTAGCTAGCTGACGCCAGTAGTCTAGATAGCGCTGAAAGCCACCCTCCGCCCAGCGATTGCGCTGGTGCCAAAGCGCCAGGAGACTTGTAACGCCCTCTTCACCGACGGCAGGGTCAAACAGCAAGCCAATATCCCACTGCTGCAAGTGCAGTTGAACGGTCAGATCTAAATCGTCTGTAATGGTTTTTTCATTCCAACCACCGCACTGAGCGATCGCCTCTCGTCGAACGAACTGACCGTTACCCCGGAGTTCACCGATACCGCCTACCGCGATTCGCCGCTGTTGCATATAGCAATCTAGCGCCATCTCAGCTTTTTGGCCGCGCGTCCAGAAATTTGTAGTGGCATTCGCGATCGCCTTACGCACCTGCACAGCACCCGTCTTTTCTCCACCTTGCTCGGGGTCGAACATCGGCACCACATGGCGCAGCAAATCGCTAGAAACCTGTGCATCCGCATCAAACACCGCCAGCAGATCGCCCTTTGTCTTTGGCCATACTAGATTCAACGCGCCAGACTTACCACCGATCGCATCGGGGCCTCGATGAACCACGTTAAGTCGGCGATGCTGCCCGGCCAAACGGTCTAATATAGCGGCTGTAGCGTCTGTGCTGTGGTCGTCAATAATCCAGAGGTCGTAGCGATCGGCGGGATAGTCGATATGCAGCAAAGATTCAATCAGTGAGCCGATCACCTGTTCCTCATTTTTGGCAGCAACTAGCAAAGAAACGTATGGCCAAGTATGAGAATCAATCGAGGCTGCAACTGCTTCATTCACGGGCTTTAAGGGAGTCGGCGGGGTTTTAGGCTTAGCCAAGATCACGCGCAGCGCATGCACAGCCATGACGCTGGTCACAACCCAGACAAAGGTATGCCCCCAGGTGACTTTGTGGAGAAAGGCTGTCAGCAGCCATAGCGCAGAGAGTGCGATCGCAGCTTTTAGCCGCCGTCCAGAATACCCCTTAAATAGGTCGCTATCTAAGACAAAATCAGACTCTAAGTCCAGCTCGGAGTCCACAGGCTCAACAAAATCCGTCATGCGTACTTATTGTTTCAATCTCTTAACAAATTATTTCATTTAACCATACCGCTTCATGAGCGATAAACATGCACTAGATGAGCGCTAGCAGCCGTAAAGGGGAACCTTGAAGTACAACAGCTACTGTTATTTAGACGCCTTTCATCGGCCTTTTGCCAAAGCAATTAATACTTGCAGCACCTACATTTGCAGCTATGTCTCTCCAATCCATCAAGCCTGCTACCAAGCCGGAAGCCAGCGTATATCTGCCCTACTACCAAGGGAAAAAACGCAACGCCTTGCCCTATGCCATCGGCCTATATAAACAGGGCAACATAGAAGGTGAGCGCAGAATTGAAGGCACCGATAATATCGCCTTTCTAGCCACGTGGAACGTCTCTATGCTGCCAGCCGATCTCACTCGCTGCCGCATGCAGTTCGATGGCGACGCCGATCTCACCTACGAAATCACCATGCCAACCTATGAATTCGTAGACTGCTTGATCAGCATCGTCGTGGCAATGAATCAAAATAAGTCGCCAGATTTTGACAAGGTCTTCTACCGAAAGCTGTTGCGAATCGACGAATAGAGCTATGGATGAGGAGCGCTCAAGCTAGGTAAAGACCGAAATTAACGACGGCATTCAGTCAAAAGCCAGCCGATCCATCTTCTATGTGGATCGGTTGGCTTTTTTCAATTTTCTTTCGCGACTTATCAAGCGAACGTGTCAGAATAATCGCAGGTTTGCGCTTGTATCATTTGAACTAGACCATCCTATGTCGGTGGTCACTAAGTACGGTCAGCGCTTGTAAGTTGCAAGGAGTCAAGGGCGTGCCCCAGTTATCAGTCCGAACGTCGAAACAGTTGTTAATCGGATCAGTTGAGGCGTATAGCGGTAAATCTGCCACAGTGTTGGGGTTAGCTATGCAGATGCGATCGCAAGGATTAGATGTTGCCTACGCCAAGCCGATTGGCACCTGCCCTAGCGAAGACGGCTCTGACAATAACCTCGATGAAGATGTTCGCTTCATCTCACAAACCCTAGAACTCGGAGCAGACCGCATCCGTCCCACCATCTTTGTCCTAGACGAGCCCACTATTCAGCAGCAGCTCTCCCAAGAAAAACCGCTCCAAGGGCCAGAAGTCGCTGCTGCATTGGCCCCCCAAGATGAAGACATTCTTCTCATGGAAGGCCCAGGCACGCTAGAAGAAGGTTCTCTATTTGGGCTCTCACTGCCGGATATCGCTGACACCACTCAGGCTTCAGTGATGCTAGTTGCTCGCTATCATTCCGCACTAGTCGTCGACAAGCTACTGGCAGCCAAGCAAAAGCTAGGCGACAAACTCATCGGCGTCGTGATCAATGACGTGCCCAAAGACCTCATAGAAGTCGCCGATACCTCTGTTCGTGCCTACCTAGAGCGCCACGAGATCAAGGTATTTGGCATCTTACCGAGGACTGCAATTATGCGTAGCGTCAGCGTGGGCGCACTTGTCCATCAGCTCAACGCCGAAATCCTCAACAAGCCTGAACGCATTGACCAAATGATGGTAGAAGAAATTTCCATCGGGGCCATGAATGCCAATTCAGCCCTGCGCTATTTCAATCAGGCCCACAACATGGTGGTCGTCACCGGGGGCGACAGATTTGATATCCAAATGGCCGCATTAGAAAGTTCGACTCAATGCCTAGTACTCACCGGCAGACTATCTCCTAGAAAAGACATTCTAGAGCGGGCAAACGATGTAGAAGTGCCGATTTTATCCGTCGATTTTGATACGCTCACAACCGTAGACAAAATTGAGCAGGCTTTCGATCAAGTGCGTCTGCACGAACCTATCAAAGTCGCCTGTATCAAGCATCTAATGGAGCAGCATTTTGATATCAATCGAATGATGGATACGCTAGGGCTAGCACCTGCCGTGACGGCCTGATATCTGGGCAGCTCTAAGCTTTAGTTCCTTTTTTGAATTCGTGGCCTGGTCAACCGAAACAGACGATTTTGGCAGAGTTTAAAGGGTTTGGTACTATAGCGTTGACCACTTTGCTAAAGTATACGGTTGCGGCTCAGACCTTTACATAGCAACAGGCAAAGTGACTCACCGCCAGCGAATGCATCCGCCCACTGCGGTAATAACTGCATAGTCGATTTTCCATATCCTCTTAGTCCCCGAGGTAGCCATTGAGTCAGTCCGTCGAAAATCCGCTCGATTCCGTCAAAGTAGACGACTTTTTACAAGAGCTAGCAACTATCCAGCAGTCTGGCTCGAAGCGTATTGCTATTTTGGGGTCTCGTCATGTACCGATCACCCATCAGCGCCTGATTGAGCTCATGAGCTATGCCCTCGTTTTAGGCGGTAATCGATTAATTACTTCTGGAGCCGCTGGCACTAACTCAGCAGCGATTAGGGGGGCAATGAAAGCAGACCCGAATCTGCTAACGGTGATCTTGCCCCAAAGCTTAAAAAAGCAGCCAAGAGAATCTCGTGACCAGTTAGAGATGGTTGCCAATCTGGTTGAGAATTCCACCAATGACATGCTGCCACTTGCGGATGCTAGTGCGATGTGCAACCGGGAAATTATCAGTCGCTGTCAGCAGCTAATTTGCTTTGCGTTTCATGACAGCAAGACGCTGCTAAAGACCTGTCAGGACGCTGAGGATCAGCGCAAGATTGTAACGCTATTTTATTTCGACTAAGCCGATCGCTCGTATCTCTCGCTATGATCGAGCATATGACCAAAATGCGTTAGCCTTAAGTACGCGTGGGCTTGGATGCGTCTAGTTACAAATGCGTTCAACCGCAGGCATAGATGGTTACAGGTATTAGAGACCTTTTTAGTTCACCGTTGTCGCTCGCTTTTTCCCTATGGCTTCTAGTTCATCGTTTGATGTCGTCAGCGAATTTGACCGGCAGGAGTTAGTAAACGCGCTCGATCAGGCCCGCCGAGAAATCAAAAGCCGCTACGACCTGAAGGATACTAAGACGACTATCGATCTCAAAGAAAACGCTATCGATATAGAAACTGATAGCGATATGACCCTTAGAGCTGTGCATGTGCTAATCCAGACCAAGGCGGCAAAGCGTAACCTGTCGATGAAGATATTTGACTTTGGAGAAATCGACGCCGCTAGCGGTAGCCGAGTGCGGCAGGAAATTAACCTCAAGCAGGGCATTGAGAAAGAAGATGCTAAGAAAATCTCTAAGCTAATCAAAGATAACTTCAAGAAAGTACAGGCATCGATCCAGGGAGACTCGGTGCGAATATCGGCCAAAAGCAAAGACGACCTGCAAGCAGCCATGCAGCTAATCAAGGCAGAAGACTGGCCCATGGCTCTGCAGTTCAATAACTATCGATGAGTGCTTCGATTCTTAGATATTACTCTGGCGGACAAACAGAATACAGCCGCTAGCGCTACTCACTGCCAACCCACCCCGCCCGTTGGGCACCCCTCCGGTGGAGGGGATCTACTTCAGGCTTATGCATTTTGTTGCCGAGGTAAT